>NZ_NCUR01000006.1:783-42633 GCF_002096595.1 Streptococcus oralis subsp. oralis | reverse complement strand
CACGCCGCCAGCGTTCGTCCTGAGCCAGGATCAAACTCTCATTAAAAGTTTGAGTTCTCACTCATTTCTGTCACTGACAGATTTATTGTTTTTTTCATTGTTCAGTACTATAACTTCAGTTATAGTGCCCTGCACATTGGTTCGTCTTGTTCAGTTTTCAAAGGTCTTTGTCACTCATTCTCTCAAGCGACAACTATATTAGTATATCACAGCTACCTGCCTCTGTCAACAGATTTTTTAAACTTTTTTTCAAGTTTTTTTACCACAATACACCATAGTCCGTACGGGATTCGAACCCGTGTTACCGCCGTGAAAAGGCGGTGTCTTAACCCCTTGACCAACGGACCTTGAGTTTTTCAACTCTTTCTATTATACCTACTTTTCCGCCTTTGTCAAGGACTTTTTTTCCTCTTTATCGAAATTCTGAAAAGATGAGGGAGAGTTCTCTTAGTAGAGCTTTCCGTCCTCTAAAGACTTCTCCTCCCATTAGACGATCTATTAATTCTTGTTTTTCCATACTCTGCTTTGATTTGTAATTCTTTAGAAGTTCGTGAAAGAGATAATAATCATCCAGCCTGAGTCCTTTTTCTCCTAGACGATGGCTAATCTCACTCACCTCTTCATAGGGTTCTTTGTCGAAACGTCGCTTATGACTTTCCTGTTTACGGATGTAATCTAGGATACGATTTCTAAACTTTGTTTTAAAACAGACATATAGTTGATGACGCTCCCCCTCTAGTAACTCTGGGTTGCGACTCACCAGCTCATACAGACATAACATGCCTTCTTGATCCCAGTCCTCTTTCTCCCACAGATGCAAATGATAATCTTTGCGACACTTATGGACAATTCCCTTACTTTCTTCATATAAGTTTTTTAGATTCATAGACCTCTCCTTTCTGCATTTAGTTTAGCAAAATGCGAGAGCCTATGGGTCTACTTCCTCTGTTCTATACTTCTTCCTCCCTCAACGATACATAAAAAGAGAGGCAAAGCCTCTCTGGGGTTATAATTCTGCAATTTGGTTGAGATTCACTTCTGCAATCGTATCATTACCAAACATAGAGATAATCATCTTCACTTTGTTGTTATCAATTTCAGTAATTTTACCTGTGTAGTCTGCAAAAGCGCCATCAATAATGCGGACTGTCTGGCCAACTTCAACATCAATGTCAAACTCTTGAACAGTTTGTCCCATTGAAACTAGAATATCACGGATTTCCTGTTCCAATAGTGGAGTTGGTTTTGATCTGTTCCCGTGTGAGCCGACGAATCCTGTTACGTTAGGTGTGTTTCGAACGACGAACCATGCTTCATCTGTCATGACCATTTCTACAAGGACATAACCTGGAAAGCGATTCTCTTCAACTTCCTTTTTCTTTCCATTTTTCTCAACTTGCACGGTTTGTGTTGGAATCTCAACGCGTAGAATATTATCCAACATGTTATAAGTTTGTGCACGTTGCAATAGATTTTCTTTTACCTTATTTTCATAGCCAGAATAAGTTTGTAGAACAAACCATCCCTTGTCAAAACTATCCATGATATTTCCTTTCATACATATATAGAAGAAAGCTAGCAGAAATCCTCCACTTTTCTTCTAAAAAATGTTAATAAATCGAATCAAACCTGAAACAATCAACTGGTCAAAAATGTAAATGATGACCACAAAGAAGGCTGTGTATTCCATAATAGAGCGAAAATCTCTCCAGCTTTCTTTGCGAGTTGGCCAAGTTGTTTCTTTAAGAAGTTTAAAAATATCCTTAATAAAACCCATCGTTCTCTCCTATCTCGTTTCTCTATGTGTCGTATATTTTCCACAATGTTTACAAAATTTATTTACTTCTAGTCGTGTTGGCTTGGGGTTCCCACTAATTTTGATTGAGTAATTCCTTGAACCACAAACTGCACAAGCTAGGCTTGCTTTTTTTAGTGCCATAACGCCTCCATCTTATCTATTATAACAAGAAACCTAGGCTTTGACAAGCCTATTAACGAAATAGATTAAGGATTGAGTCCCATATTGTCTGGGCTTTTTCTTTTATCTTAGCTTCTGAAATCGCACGGCCTGCTTCATCTACAAGATTTTGTGCACGACTACGAATATCTCCTATTGGGTCCTCAGACTGGTTTGTCTCATTTTCAACAACCTGCTTTTTCGTATTTTCTGGTTCAATCCCATTTTGTTTATAAGCATTCTCAACTGTAAAAGTGCTACCTGTAGTGTAAGGTAAAATGGTATTAGCCATACTTCTAAAGACATGGGCTGCTCCATTGGAGGTCGAACCTGCTAGATAATGATTCTCATCTGTTGTTGGGAAGCCGAGCCAGTGGCTGATTACAACATCTGGAGTATAGCCGATCACCCACTGGTCACTGGTATATTCTGGGTTGAAAACAGCTTCAGTCGTACCTGTTTTACCAGCCATAACGTAATCCGCTGGTGATGAACTAATTCCTGTACCATTGGTAAATGTTCCTAGCATCATGCTGGTCATTTTATCAGCTACCGACTTATCAATCACTCGTTTTTGGGAGTTTTTATGACTCTTGATGACCTGACCGCTGGCATTTTCAATACGAGTGATGAAATGTGCTTCAGGCATTAGACCTCCATTGGCAAAGGCTGCATAGGCTTGCGCCATCTGGAGAGGATTCGTCTCCACACCTCCACCAAGAGCAACTCCAAGAACTCGGTCAACTTTTTCCATATTCAGACCAAATCTCTCCCCAGCGTCAAAAGCTTTGTCAATACCTAATTCATTTACAGTCGCAACAGCAGGTAGGTTGAGTGATTCCGCCAAGGCCTGATACATAGGTACTTCTGGAGATGTCTTAATACCCGCATAGTTGTCTACTTGATAACTGTTGTACTGCATCGTATGATTATCCAGTTGCTTGTTCAAGGCCCATCCTGCTTCTACTGCGGGTGTATAAACGACTAAAGGTTTAATGGTTGAGCCTGGGCTACGCTTAGACTGAGTGGCATAGTTGAAATTGCGGAAGCCTGGTTTGTCATCACCAGCTACACGGCCAACAACTCCACGCACTCCACCAGTCTTGGGTTCCAGAGCGACACTACCAGATTCGGCATGCGTTCCGTCTTCTGCTGTTGGAAATAGCGCAGTGTTTTCATAAATAACCTGCATGTTTGCTTGGTAGTTTTGGTCAAGCTCTGTATAGATGCGATAGCCATTGTTGACAATCTCTTCTTCTGTGAGATTGTACTTGGAAACCGCTTCGTTGACAACTGCATCAAAATAGGACGGGTAACGATAATCCGAAACCTTGCCTTCATACTTATCTTGCAGTTGTGAAGCCATATCTACTCCAGCCGCTTCGGTCTCTTGATTTTTATCAATATAGCCCGCTGCAACCATATTTTGCAATACAGTATCCCTGCGGTTAGTTGAATCTTCAATGGAATTCAAAGGATTATATAACTCTGGTCCCTTGAGCATCCCTGCTAGAGTGGCCGCCTGATCAAGCGTTAGTTGCGAAGCGGATACACCGAAATATTTCTTACTTGCATCTTCAACACCCCATACCCCGTTTCCGAAATAGGCATTATTGAGGTACATAGTAAGGATTTGCTCCTTGCTGTATTTCTTTGTTAACTCTAAGGCAAGGAAAAACTCCTTGGCCTTCCGTTCAACGGTCTGGTCCTGAGAAAGATAGGCATTTTTCGCCAACTGTTGGGTGATGGTAGAACCACCTCCAGAACGACCTGCTGTAAGGATGGCTAGAAAGAAACGACCGTAGTTAATCCCATCATTTTTATAAAAGGAACGGTCCTCTGTTGCGACGACAGCATTTTGCAAGTCTTTGCTGATATCTGTCAGTTCAACATAGGTTCCCTTTTGACCGGATAGGGCTCCTGCCTCTTTTTCTTCGCGGTCAAAAATCAGAGTTCGCGTTTTCAGGGCATTTTGTAAGTCATTGACATTGGTAGACTTGGCTATGGCAAATAGGTAGGTTCCTACTAGCAAACCTGAACTTAACCCTAAAATGATGACGATTTTTGTCAGATGATAACGACGCCAAAATTTTCGAATCGGGCCTACTTGGGACATTTTTTTTCTATCGCTCCGTGAACGACGCATGCTAGTCGAATCAGACTCCGCTGATTCATTCGTTTCTTTTTTAAAGAGAGAAAGAAACTTCTCAAATAATTTATCTAATTTCATGCGTTTATTTTATCATCTTCACCATAGGAACTCAAGAATTTAGCTACTCCCTATCCAAATAGGGCTTTTTTTGTTACAATATCTGTATGCAATTCACATTTACATTACCCGAATCCTTGCCTCAAATGACGGTCAAACAATTTCTAGAGGAACAACTCCTCATCCCTAGAAAAATCCGCCATTTTTTGAGAATAAAGAAGAACATCTTAATGAACCACAAAGAAGTTCACTGGAACGAGATGGTCAAGCCAGGGGATATTTGTCAGTTGACTTTTGACGAGGAAGATTATCCCAAAAAAGAAATCCTTTGGGGCAATCCAGACCTCGTTCAAGAGATTTACCAAGACCAACATCTCATTATCGTCAACAAGCCCGAAGGCATGAAAACTCACGGAAATCAACCTGGTGAAATTGCCCTTCTCAACCATGTCTCTGCCTACGTTGGTCAAACCTGCTATGTCGTTCATCGCCTGGATATGGAAACAAGCGGTTTAGTGCTTTTTGCTAAAAATCCTTTTATCTTACCCATCCTCAATCGTTTGTTGGAAAAAAAGGAAATCGCTCGTGAGTACTGGGCACTTATAGAAGGGCGAGTAGAGAGTAAAGAACTTGTCTTTCGAGATAAAATTGGTCGTGATCGACACGATCGTAGAAAAAGAATAGTTGATGCAAAACATGGACAATATGCTGAAACACATGTAAGCAGATTAAAGCAATTCCCAAATCAGACTACCCTTGTCCGTTGTAAACTAAAGACCGGTCGAACACATCAAATCCGTATTCACCTCTCTCATCATAACCACCCTATTCTGGGCGATCCTCTCTATAACTCTAGTTCAAAAGTAAGCAGGCTCATGCTTCATGCCTTTCGACTTTCCTTTACTCATCCACTCACCTTAGAACAATTGAGTTTCACTGCCCTCTCGGATACTTTCGAAACAAAATTAAAACAAAATGGATGACACTATCATCCATTTTTCTATACAAAAAAGCAAGACCAGAAGGCCTTGCTTTTATCAACTCAAGAATTATTTAGCGATTTTTGCAAAGTATTCAAGAGTACGTACAAGTTGTGCAGTGTATGACATTTCGTTGTCGTACCATGATACAACTTTAACCAATTGTTTACCGTCAACGTCAAGAACTTTAGTTTGAGTTGCGTCAAACAATGAACCGTAAGACATACCTACGATATCTGAAGATACGATTGGATCTTCTGTGTAACCGTATGATTCGTTTGAAGCTGCTTTCATAGCTGCGTTTACTTCATCAACAGTAACGTTCTTTTCAAGAACTGCTACCAATTCAGTAACTGATCCAGTTGGAGTTGGAACACGTTGTGCAGATCCGTCAAGTTTACCGTTCAATTCTGGGATTACAAGACCGATAGCTTTAGCAGCACCAGTTGAGTTAGGAACGATGTTTGCAGCACCAGCGCGAGCACGGCGAAGGTCACCACCACGGTGTGGTCCGTCAAGGATCATTTGGTCACCAGTGTAAGCGTGGATAGTAGTCATCAATCCTTCTACAACACCGAAGTTGTCTTGAAGAGCTTTAGCCATTGGAGCCAAGCAGTTTGTAGTACATGAAGCACCTGAGATAACTGTTTCAGTACCGTCAAGAACGTCATGGTTAGTGTTAAATACAACTGTTTTAACGTCGTTTCCACCAGGAGCAGTGATAACAACTTTCTTAGCTCCACCTTTAAGGTGTTTTTCAGCTGCATCTTTCTTAGCAAAGAAACCAGTTGCTTCAAGAACGATTTCTACACCGTCAGTAGCCCAGTCGATTTGTTCTGGATCACGTTCAGCAGAAACTTTAACGAATTTACCGTTAACTTCGAATCCACCTTCTTTAACTTCTACAGTACCGTCGAAACGACCTTGAGTTGTGTCGTATTTCAACAAGTGTGCAAGCATAACTGGATCTGTAAGGTCGTTGATGCGAGTAACTTCAACACCTTCTACGTTTTGGATACGGCGGAAAGCAAGACGACCGATACGGCCGAAACCGTTAATACCAACTTTAACTACCATTAGTGATTTCCTCCTTATGAAAATCATGAAAATTTTATTGTGAAAAGAGTAACTTGAATCACTACAAATCACCTTTCAACAAACCTATTATATAACTATTTGAGTTTAATTGCAAGTACGGGCGTTGATTTTCTCTCCAGCTTTTCTACTTTTTCTCCCCCTTTTTATTCATCCATTTTTTTATTTTCAAAGTATATCTCTAGAATCTTTTATAATATCTGTATATTCTCTTTATTTCAAGGTGAAACTCCAATTTCAACGCTTTCAGAGTTTACAAAAAAGAGAGACAGGATATTTCCTGCCTCTAGGCTGATAAACGATTATTTACGACGTCCTGGACGTTCTGCATAACCATAGTAAGCATCTGCCATGATTTCTTCCATGTCAGCTACCATTGGCAAGCGAGGGTTAGCAGGTGAACATTGGTCTTCATAAGCAAGTAAGGCAATTTCATGCAAGCTGTCTTTCCAAGCTTTTTCATCGATTCCAAAGCCTTTGAAGTTCATTGTGATTCCAACTGCTTCACCAAGATCGTAAACTGCTTTGGCATAAGCTTCAACCGCTTCTTCTGGAGTTGAGTGAGGCAATCCAAGCATTCTAGCAATATCTTGGAATTTTTCGTCAGCTTTCCAGTAGTTATACTTAGGCCATGTAGTCGTCTTAGATGGGCGAGTACCATTGTAACGGATAACGTATGGAAGTAAGATTGCGTTTGTACGTCCGTGAACAGTATGATGAACCGCACCGATCTTGTGGGCCATTGAGTGGCTCATACCAAGGAAGGCATTGGCAAAGGCCATACCAGCCATTGTAGATGCATTGTGCATTTTTTCGCGAGCTTCTGGATCAGCTGTCTTAACAGATTTTTCCAACCATTCAAAGACAAGTTTGATTGTTTGAAGGGCGATACCGTCTGTATAGTCGTTAGCGAAGTTTGAAGTGTAAGCTTCAGTCGCGTGAGTCAAGACGTCCATACCTGTATCCGCAGCGATGAAGTCTGGAACTGACTCAACCAAAGCAGGGTCAACAATCGCAATAGTTGGTGTCAATGAGTAGTCAGCCAATGGGTATTTACGATTGTTTTTCTTATCAGAGATAACGGCAAATGGTGTTACTTCTGAACCTGTACCTGAAGTTGTTGGAATACCAATGTATTTCGCTTTTTTACCAAGTGATGGGAAGCGGAAGGCCCGTTTACGGATATCCATGAATTTTTGAACCAAGTCACGGAAGTCGATTTGTGGTTGTTCGTAGAAGAGCCACATTACTTTCGCTGCATCCATTGGAGAACCACCACCAAGAGCGATGATTGTGTCTGGTTCAAATGCTCTCATTACTTCAGTACCACGTTCTACAGTTGTGATATCTGGGTCTGGTTCAACGTCTGAGAAGACTTGGACAGTTACACGGTTGCTGCGTTTGTTCAATTGGTCAATAATGCGTTGAACAAAACCAAGTTTTTCGATCGATTTGTCTGTAACAATCATAACGCGTTCAATATCTTCACATGTTTGAAGGTATTGGATAGAATTGCGTTCGAAGTAAATTTTTGAAGGAACTTTAAACCATTGCATATTATTTCTACGTTTCCCTACTTTCTTGATGTTTAGAAGGTTGATCGCACTCACATTATCACCGACTGAGTTGTGTCCATATGAACCACATCCAAGTGTCAATGATGGAATGAAGGCATTGTATACGTCACCGATACCACCGAAAGTAGATGGAGAGTTCCAGATAATACGCATTGCTTTGATTTCTGTACCAAAGCGTTTAGCAAGAGCTTCGTCTTTTGTATGGATAGCTGCTGAGTGACCAAGTCCGTTAAACTCAACCATTTGACGAGCTTTTTTAAGACCGTCTTCTGTATCTTCAGCTTTTAGGACAGCGATAACTGGTGACAATTTTTCACGAGTCAACGGTTCTTTTGGTCCTACTTCTGCACATTCTGCAGCCAAGATGTTTGTGCCTTCTGGAACGCTAAATCCTGCTTGTTCAGCAATCCATGCTGCTGGTTTACCAACGATGTTTGCATTTAGTTTAGCACCTGCACAGTTTTTGCTATTAGCTTTTACACCGAAACAGAATTCTTCAAGAAGTGCTTTTTCTTTTTTGTTTACAAAGTAAGTGTGGTATGATTTGAATTCTTCTACAAATTCGTCATATACTTCTTTATCAATGATAACGGCTTGTTCTGATGCACAGACCATCCCATTATCAAATGATTTAGACATAACGATATCATGAGCAGCTTGACGAAGGTCAGCAGATTTTTCTACATAGGCAGGAACGTTTCCGGCACCTACCCCAAGAGCTGGTTTTCCACATGAGTATGCAGCTTTAACCATAGCATTCCCACCAGTTGCAAGAATAGTTGCAACACCTTCGTGGTTCATTAGAGCTCCAGTTGCTTCCATAGATGGCTTTGTAATCCATTGAACACAGTTTTCAGGAGCACCAGCTGCAATCGCTGCATCGCGAACGATTTGTGCTGCGTGAGCTGATGATTCTTGAGCAGATGGGTGGAAGGCAAAAACGATTGGGTTACGTGTTTTCAAAGCAATCAAGGATTTGAAAATCGCTGTTGAAGTTGGGTTTGTTGTCGGAGTGACACCACAGATTACACCGACAGGCTCCGCAATCTTTGTCAAACCTGTAATTGGATCATCTTCGATAACTCCAACTGTTTTAACTCCACGCATATTGTTCACTACGTGCTCACAGGCAAATAGATTCTTTGTTGCCTTGTCTTCAAATACTCCACGACCAGTTTCTTCAACTGCGTGTTGTGCAAGGATACCATGTGCGTCAAGTGCTGCAACCGAAGCTTTTGCCACGATATAGTCAACTTGCTCTTGGTTCAACTTGCGCATTTCATCAAGCGCAACCAAGGCTTTTTTCACGAGACCATCGACATGCTTTTCAGCAGCAAGTTGTTTTTCCTCTGGTGTTACTGTTTTTTTATCAGCCATATTATCCTCCATAGCCTTTAAGGATTTTATCCTTTGTTAATTTTTTCACAAGTTTATTATAACTCTTTTTTTATGCTTTGTAAACCGTTTCATAAGTATTTCACAAAGAATTTTTCTAAGTTTGTGATTTTTTTCTCAATATAGCCATGCAATAGAGCTTTGCTTGGATGATTGTGAAATTATGGAGAAAATTTTTTTATTTCACAAAGTTTTTCTAGTTGATAGTTTTTTCTCGAATTTAAGCGAAGAAAGCGTTTTCTTTTCAGGCTTTGAAAATAGCCTCCTAACTTGAAGACTACTGTTTTTGCTGAAAAACGCCTTGTTTAAAGGTCCCTTCATAAACAACTTCTTGCTCTGTAGTCAACTTCCCTTGACCTTCAGCCTGGCCATTTACAAAATCACCTTCGTATTTCCAGCCATCTTTTGATTGGAAAGTTCCTTTCCCATTAAAGGCTCCATTATTGAAATCACCTGTATATTGGTCTCCGTTTTCAAAGGTCAGGGTTCCCTGACCATTCATTTTTCCTCGTACCAAGGTGCCATCATAAACAAGAGCTCCACCATCAAGTGTCAGGACACCCTTTTTAGGCGTATTTAGCAGAAATACCGAAAGAGCACAGAGTACCATTACAACTACTGCAATGAGCTCTAACCTAGGACGAGTTAGGTAAACTCTACCCTTCTCATAAAATTGTTTAAGCTTTTCCATTGTCACTCTCTTTTTCTAATCGATCTAGCCAGCTTTGACATCCACTTGTGATACGAGCATAGGTTTCCTCAAAATCTCCTGTATACCAAGGATCTGGAACACTTCCAGATGCAAAAGGGTAGATCTTATACTGCAATTCCTGAGGACACATTTGACGCAGATCTGAAACGTTTGAAGCATCCATACCGATAATGTAATCAAACGATTCAAAGTCTTCCCTGCCAATCTGAAGCGATGTTTTATCTTTGTCATACGGGATCTGATATTGCTGGAAAATTCCTTGCGTTCCCCTATGAATCGGATTGCCATGTTCCCATGATGACGTCGCCCGGCTTTCGACGTGGTAATCGCTCGTCATGGACTTCATCACAAACTCTGCCATGGGGCTTCGGCAGATATTTCCTAGGCAAACAAATACTATTTTTTTCATCCCTTTTCCTCTCATATCATAGAAAAACGGGAGTGACAGATCCCGTTTTATTCTTCGATTGCTCCGCCTTCGTCAACAACTGTTCCTTCTGGTGTCACAGCTTCTTTGAGTGGCAAAACGGTCTTGATAGCAGCCAATTCAAAGGTCAAATAAACGCCATCTACATCCAGTACGATTGTACCTTTCTCAGTATCTACTTCATCCACTGTTCCGTAAAGCCCACCAATCGTAATGACTTCATAGCCTTTTTGAAGCTTGTTCAAGCTTTCCATACGCTTTTGTGCTTGTTTCTTTTGAGAACGTTGCATAAAGAACATCAAGCCCATCATTGCTACTAACATGATTAAAAATGTATATTGCGATTCCATTATATTCTCCTTTGTATTTTACATAGGACTACTATATCAAATTTCAGCTACTTTTACAAGGTTGTACCTTGTTTTTATGGTTATAAAAAATCAGAGCTTTCACTCTGATTTCTGCAATTATTTCAAGTTTTGAACGACTTTGACTAGATTTTCTACCGTAAATCCGTACTCTGCCAAGACTTTTGGTGCTGGGGCAGATGCTCCAAAGGTATCAATACCGAGAACTGCACCATCAAGACCAACATACTTGTACCAGTTTTGAGTTGCTCCCATTTCGACTGCAACACGGCGACGAACTGCATTTGGAAGGATTTCTTCCTTGTATGCTGCATCTTGTGCGTCAAAGACATCTGTTGATGGCATGCTGACTACACGGACTTTTGCTCCTTGGCTAGCCAATTCTTTGGCAGCTACGACCGCCAAATTCACCTCTGAACCTGTTGCAATCAAGATTGTATCAAAGTCTGCTGCAGTTTCATAGACAACATAGGCACCTTTCGCAACTTTGTCAAAGTCTGTTCCCTCTTCGACAGTCAAGTTTTGACGTGTCAATACAAGGGCAGTTGGTGTTTTTTCGCTTGTCACGGCAAGGTACCAAGCCGCTTGAGTTTCACGCGCATCTGCTGGGCGGAAAACATTCAGATTTGGCATAGCACGGAGACCTGCTAAGTGTTCAACTGGTTCGTGCGTTGGACCATCTTCACCAACTGCGATTGAATCGTGGGTAAAGACATAAGTCACAGGAAGTCCTTGCAATGCTGATAAGCGGACAGCTGCTTTCACATAGTCAGAGAAGACAAAGAAAGTACCACCATAAACACGAAGTCCACCGTGAAGGGCCATTCCGTTCAAGATCGTTCCCATTGCAAATTCACGAACACCAAACTGAATATTGCGGTTCAAGCGATTAGCATCATCTTGAAGTCCATCCGTTTTGATGTAAGTCATGTTTGAGTGAGCGAGGTCAGCTGATCCACCTAGGAAAGTTGGCAACTTGGCAGCGACAACGTTCAAAGCATCTTGACTTGAGTTACGAGTTGCTTGGGAAAATCCATTTTCTAAGGTTGGGAAGTCTGCTGGAGTCACCTCAACTGGATCACGGCCGTCGATGATGGCTTCTACTTCTGCAGCCAGTTCTGGATGAGCTTCTTTATAATCAGCAACTAATTTAGTCCAAGCTTGATAAGCTGATGCGCCACGGTCTGCAACATTTTCCTTGAAATCAGCATAAACTTCAGCTGGGATTTCAAATGATTCATAGTCCCAACCAAGGGCTTGACGAGTAGCCGCAGTTTCATCTGCTCCAAGAGGAGCACCGTGTACAGCATTGGTTCCTTGTTTGTTTGGAGAACCGTATCCAATAACAGTCTTCACTTCAATCAAAGATGGTTTGCCTGAAGCTTTAGCTGTTTCGATAGCCGCATGGATAGCTTCCAAGTCTGTTCCGTCTTCAACTAAGGCTGTATGCCAGCCGTAGGCATTGTAGCGATCACGAACACTTTCTGTAAAGGAATCTTTTGTCTCACCATCCAAGTTAATGTCATTTGAATCATAAAGAACCACCAACTTGTCAAGTTTTTGCAAGCCTGCATATGAAGCCGCCTCACTTGAGACACCTTCCATCAAATCTCCGTCTCCACAGATCACATAAGTATAGTGGTCAAAGATATTGAAACCTTCGCGGTTATATTTGGCTGCAAGGAAACGTTCTGCTTGGGCAAAACCAGTAGCAGTAGAAATCCCTTGACCTAGAGGACCAGTTGTCGCGTCAACCCCTGCTGTATGACCAAATTCTGGGTGACCTGGCGTTTTTGAACCCCATTGGCGGAAGTTCTTGACTTCATCCATGCTAACATCTTCAAAACCAGAAAGGTGAAGAAGGGCATAAAGAAGCATAGAGCCGTGTCCTGCTGAAAGAATAAAGCGATCGCGGTTGATCCAGTTTGGTTGAGCTGGATTGATACGAAGTTGCTTTGTAAAGAGGCTATAGGCCATAGGAGCAGCCCCCATAACCACCCCTGGGTGACCTGAGTTTGCTTTGTTGATGGCGTCAATACCTAGAAAACGAATTGCATTAACAGATAGATTTGACATAGAATTTCCTTTCTCTTTGAGGTGATTAATAAATCACACATCCTATTTTACTATTATATGAAAAAATGCATAGAATAGCAATAAAACAATTTGCGTTCATCTAACACATTTGATTTGCTATTCCCTCGTCACTTCATAGTACGGAAGCAAGCGCGCATAAGCCTCTTCTAGCTTCTCCAATATCGCTTCTACTGACTGATTTGCAATGAAGGAAACATCTGCCTTAACCAAAACTTTACGGACTTCCTGACTTCTCACCTTCTCGCGTAAAGTACGACGATTCTCCTCAGTAGCCTCCACCTTATGAGTTTCCCCATTTGAGTAGACTAGATAATAAATCCCTTCTACCACTGGAAGTTCTAAAACCTTGGCTTGTTTGTCTAAGGTCTGTTCGTCTTTCTTGCGCTCGATGAAACTGACTTCCAAAGAAATCCCAAAGTCAGCAGGTGTTCCATACAAACGAAGAGCCATCATAGGTTCTGTCACTTGTCCGTCTCTCTGTAGATAGGCCCAGAAATGCGGTCGCAAGCGTTGCGCTTGGTTCATCCACTGACTAGTCTGTTGAAGTTGCCATTCTGGATGACTAGCTTGAAAGGTTTTGGCCAATTCTGTAAAAGACTTCCGAGCCTCTTGACCTTTTTGCCGCAAGTCCAACATCTTTTCTCTTTCATCGCCAGCTTTATCAGGATTACGGTACTGGACCCCTTCAAATGATAGGTATTCTCTAACTGCTTTCAGCATATCTGAATCTTTCCTTTCCTAGCAAAAAATCAGGATGAACCTGATTTTGCTTTGCTTATTCTGCGTCTACGACAACATAGCGATTTGGCTCGTCACCTTCAGAGTAACTCGTCACACCATCCATGCGTGAAATAATGCGATGGATAATCTTGCGTTCGCTATTTGACATTGGATCAGTTTGTTGGCTACGTCCTTCTTCTAAAACGCGAGTCGCCAATTTTTGAGCGTAGGTTTGCAAGACTTCTGCACGGTGTTCAACGTAATCATTGACATTGATCGTGATATAGAAGGTTCTTGAATAGCGATTATAAAGGTAATTTTGCGCTAACAGTTGAAGAGCTTTCAAGACTTTTCCGTGGTAGCCGATAATACGACCTGGTTCATTAGTGTCAATTTGAAGATTGATAGTGCGGCGATTGTAGTCGCTTGAAATCGTCCCTTCAACATCCATATCATCTACAATGGTTTGAACGTAGCTAGCTACCTCAGTTGCCACTTGTTCGATGTCATAACTTGGTTCTACTTTCAAGCCTAAATCTTCCAAAGATTGGCTTGTTGCTTCCTGCCTTTCAGTTTCTTTTTCTGGAGCAGATTCCACTTCCTCGGTAGTATCCTCTGGTTCCAATTCATTTAAAATTGAAATATGGCCTGTTTCTTCCAAAATCGTGCTGGCGTGCTTTTCATTTTTCAGAATTTCAGCCTTGACCTCTTCAGAAACACCTTGACCTTCTTCTTCAATCTTCTTAATCGCTTCAACTACATGTCCCAAATCAACAGTTGCTTCACTTACTGTTTTCACGGGTTCATTTTTTTCATTGACTTCTTTTGGAACCCCTTTAATGGCCTGCTGATTGGCTTTGATCACTGTCGTTTCACTAATGGCTTCGATATCAACTTGAGCTGGCTTCTTACCAAACAAGCCTAAGAATCCTTTTTTCTCTTTTGAAACGACCTTGATGTGGGCCTTCATTCTTGGAATGTCTAATTCTTTCAATCCTTTTTGGATTGCTTCTTCAACCGTTGAACCTGTAAATAATACCATTACCAGATTCCTCCTTATTTTTTCTTTTTCTGTGCTTTTTTCAAAGCTCTTCTCTTCTTGCCTTCTAAATCTTTTTCTGCTTGCGCCACTGCTTCTCTTTCAGCAATAATCTTGAAAGGATTGTTCAAAAAATAGGTTTGCAGAACTTGGTAAGCATTGGATACGGCCCAGTACAAGGCTACACCACTTGGGGCGGAGATGGCAAAAACAAAGATCAATACAGGCATACCATACATCATCCCTGTCGTAGCTCCACTTTTTTCGGACAAAGCTTTATTCGATAACCAGCTACTCAAGAAGGTAAAGACTGCCGCCAAAATCGGAAGGACAAAACTTGTATCTACTCCTCCCAAATTAATCCATAAAAAGTGACCTGTTTTCAAAAAGTCTACTCGACTCAAGGCTTGAAAGAGCGCCAAGAGAACCGGCATTTGTATTAAAATTGGCCAGAGAGAGGATGAATGTTTGATTCCTAACTCTTTATAAACCTTACGCATCTCCTGGTCTAGCTTAGTTCTACTTTCCATATCACGACCTGGGTATTGCTCTCGCAAAGCCTTGATGCGCGGTTGAGCCTCTTGCATTTTTCTAGAGGCAACCATCTGTGTCTGAAAGACCGGCAATAAAATCGTCCGGATCAAAATCGTGAAGAGAATAATCCCCACTCCGATACTAATATCAAAGGACAAAAAGCGGATAATTTCAGCAAAAAAATAGACGAATTTGCTCCAAAAGTCTGTCGAATCTGCTGTTATATCGCTAGCTGTACCATTTGTTGCACAGGCTGTCATGATAAACAAGGACAGGCCCAACAAACTAGTCAACTGTAGTTTCTTTTTCACTCCCATTTCCTTCCTGGTAAATCTTTGATAACTTTAATACGTGGAGTAGGTTTTTCTCCATCTCTGCATATTCCAAGGTTTCCACCCCTTTTCGGGCAATCACGACAAAATCAACATGCTCTACTAAACTCCCTTTTACACTTTGTAGAATGTGCCGGATTCGTCTCTTGATTTGATTTCTGGTAACTGCATTCCCCAGCTTTTTGCTGACGGACAGTCCTACTCGAAAATGGTTTTGCTGGTTTTCCAATTGGTAGACAACAAATTTTCGATTGGCAAAACTTGTTCCGTCCTTGAAAATCGCCTTAAAATCTTTCTCTCTTTTTACACGAAAGCTTTTCTTCAAAACTCAACTCCATCTATTAAATTACTACTATTATACCATATTTTTTGAAAAAGCCAATAACAGCAAGGTTTTAGACATTTTCTACATAAAAAAAGCTGGAAAATCTCTTTTCCAACTTCTTTTCACAATCAAATTTTATGTGTATTTACTTATTTTTTCAAGCGCTCAACATCGCGTGCAATCACCAATTCTTCATCTGTTGGAATAACCAAGACACGGATTTTCGCTGCGTCAGTTGAGATGTCTCCCGTTACGCCAAAGACGTTCTTTTCTGGATCCACATCACAACCAAACCAAGAGATACCTGAAATGACATCCTCACGAACCAAAGCTGCATTTTCACCGATACCTGCTGTGAAGATAATCGCATCTGCTCCATTTAGGACTGCAAGGTATTGACCGATATGTTTTTGGATACGATCAACATACATTTCATAAGCCAAAGTCGCATCATGGTCTCCTGCTTCCATAGCAGCAATCACATCACGCATATCGCTTGACTGACCAGAAACTCCCATGAGCCCTGATTCACGATTGAGAACGCGACTAATATCTTCCGGGGTATTGAAATCCTCTGTATATTGCATGAGATAAGGGATGATAGCAGGGTCAATATCTCCTGTACGAGTTCCCATCATCACACCGCCGAGTGGTGTGAATCCCATAGAAGTATCCACAGATTTCCCACCCTTAACAGCTGTGATAGAAGCCCCGTTACCAATATGGCAGGTAATCAATTTCAAATCTTCTAGAGGACGACCCAAAAGTTTCGCTGCTTCTCCAGCTACAAACTGGTGGCTTGTCCCGTGGGCACCATATTTACGAACCTTGTTGTCTGTGTAGTATTTAGTTGGTAGAGGGTAGCGATAAGCCTTCTCTGGCATGCTTGTGTGGAATGAGGTATCAAATACGACAACACTGGTAATATCTGGAAGCAATTCCTTAAATGCGCGAATTCCAGCTGCGTTAGCTGGATTGTGAAGAGGAGCCAACAGTCCCAATTCCTCAACTTTTTCTAACACATCTCCCTCAACAACTGTTGATTCCTTGAAATATTCACCACCTGCAACGACGCGGTGGCCGACACCTGTAATCTCATCGTACCCTTTGATAATGTCAAAACGAATCAAGTCATCCAATAAAATTTTAACAGCTTGTGTATGGTCTTCAATATCAAGGATTTGTTGCTCCGAACGACCGTCAAATTTTACTGTTGAAATTGAATCTTTCAATCCAATACGTTCAATCAAGCCTTTAGCCAAAACTTTCTCTTCAGGCATTTGATAAAGTTGCCATTTCAAGCTTGAGCTTCCTGCATTGATTGCAATTGTTTTTGTCATAAGATGATACCTCTTTTTAAGCGTTTTCATCTATTATAACAAAATCTCTTTTATATTTCAGTACCTTTGCTCCAATTTTGAAAATTTTCTTTAAAGGTAAACAAAACTGACGGATCTTGCAAGCTAGTAAGAGGGTAAACAAAGGGTTCTATTTCCTTGTCTCTTTTCTTCTGTAAGACAAAAATACTTTTAGCTTGGCTTGCAGTTGAGAAAATATCCTCTGGCAGAGAGATGATAGCAGCCAGACTCACTTCGTCTTTGAGCCACGCTTTTAACAAATCACTTTGAGGACTGGTCAATAAATCACTCGGAGCTAGAAAAATAGCATAGCCATCTGACTTAAGGTACTTGAGGCCTTGTTCCATCAGCAAATGATGGGCATAGGTATGCTCTTGACTAGAAGACACTCGGTAGCGCGAAGCGATGGCATCGTCTGGGTAATAGCCAACAGGCAAGTCGCTGATGACCACGTCGCTTTCTTTAAGCATTTGTGGACGAACGGCATCTCCTTGGACAAAACCAGCTTGTAAACCAATCACATCTGCCATACTGGCTGCCAGATCAATCAGCAAGTCATCCACTTCGATTCCCAAGTAATCTACTTTTTTAGCAAGAGAAGTCAAGAAAGTAGCGCCCAGAATCCCCATGCCAGAACCCATTTCGAGGATGCTAATTTCCTCTTGATCCAGCAACTCTTCCACAATAAGTACCAAGAGGAGGGCAATGGCATCCGGTGTAAACTGGTGATTGGCCTGTAAAGGCTCCGTTTGTCCTGCCTTCATCAAGAGAAACTGGTAGGTCTTGAGCCACTCTTCCTTGCGAAGCGCTAAGCGCTTAAGGGCTTGATTGTTCTCCTTGACCTGCTCTAGCTCGGTCTCGCCATCTAGGTAGATGCTGTTTTGCTCTACCAAGGCATCATAAAAGTTGGTCGCCAAATCACTTTGGATGACTTGGACATTCTCTAATAAATACGTATAAGCTTGTTCTATTTTTTCAAAATCCATATTCCTATCTTATCAAAATTCCCCTATTTTTTCCATCTGAAGAGAAAAATCACTGCTTTAGTCAGCGAGTGATTTTTGGGCTACTGTTAAAAAAAGTTCTGCGTAATTTCCTAGGAAAAGACCTTCAGCACTATAGAGGATCTGACTGCCAATGCTCGAAAAACCAAACTGGGCGAGCTTATTTTCCAGTTCAGTCAGCTCAAAGCCGTGGTGGTTGGTATCTGTCTTGACAAAATCGGCAATGAGGACCTGTCCATTCTCCCTAAGATGATGGTGAAACATGGCAAGAGTCGCATCTAGATCAGGCATATGATGAAGAACTCGACTGACAACAATCAGGTCAAATTGTTGCTCCAAAGGATTCACCAGTAAATCCTGTTCCAAGAGTTGAAGATTCCTGATTTCTTGCTCTTCTGTTTTCAAACGGGCTTGCTCCAGCATTTTCTCCGAGATATCTACTAGGGTAACCGACTGGGCTTGCTTAGCTAGAGGCAAGGCTAACAGACCCGTCCCACCACCAAAGTCCAATATTTCCTTGTCTGATAGAAGATCAATCTGTTTTTCAACTGCTTGACAAACCAAGTTTGCAAGAAAGATATTTTTGGGCGAATCAAAGGTTTCTGCTTTGTGATTAAAATCGTGTTTCATGCTTTTAGTGTAACACAAAGAAGTTGAATTGCCTAGGAATTGGCTTTCTTTTCAGGCTTTTCTTCTGATTTTTTCTTCCCTGCTTGATTGCTTGAATCAGTTGCTACCTCTTCCTTTTTAGCTGTTTTCTTTTCTTGGGTTTTCATCGGAGGAAAGAGAAATTCATAGTTGCTCTTATTCATACGAACACTTGTTGCAAAACCTGTTTTCGTATTTTGATAAGTAACTTTTCCCAGGTTAAAGACTCGTTCCCCACTTTCTTGTTCAGCCTTATCCTTGCTTCGCTTGGCCATGGCAAAAGCTGCCAACTTTTCTTTGTTTAGGGCAAAGTCTTTGTGATGGGCTACTTGCCGATTTAAATAAAACTGCAACAAAAGGCTAAAAATAGCTGCCATGGTGACTGCATATAAAAGAACGCCTGCCTTAACTTTTTGCTTTTTCCACACGATAGATAAATTCCCTTTCTAAGCCCTTTTGAAATTGGAAATGAAAGCGAACCAATTGATTTTCCTCTGTAATTTGAGCTGATTTGAGTCCATAAACCATCGGCTGATAGCCCCGTCCGCTGGTATCGGTTTTCCGAAAATCATCTGATTTGGACTTACCCATAGCGATATCCTTGCCATCTTGCTTCACATAGAGGTGATTGGCTTCCACCTTTTCAAACTGCGAACGCTCTAACTCTGCCTCCAGTTGATCCACAAACAAGAGCCACTCCTTTTGCTCGCTTTGTTGCTGGTAACGAACTTCTGAAATGAGGAGCTGACTCATAGCCTGAAAGAGGAGCAAGCCTCCGCTAATGACGATAAGGGCAATCAGAGATTCTAAAAGAGTGAAAGCTCTTACCTTACTGCTCTTTAAGGTCGAGTAACTTCTCTGAACCATGGTAGACCTCCACTCCTTTTTCGCTAGCAAACACCTGAATCTCCACTCCATTTATGTTTACCTGATTTTGCCCTGTTTGCAGAGCCATCTTCGCCACACGCAAGACTTCTTCCTTTTGCAAGATTTCTACCTCTTCCTGCCTATTTTTCTGGATTTGTCCTAAAAGAAGGGTCGCAATGCTGGCAAAAACGGCTAGAGCAACTACTGCTTCCAGTAAGATTACTGCCTTAATTTTTTGTTTCCTTAGTGCGTTTAATTTTTCCATTTCCTAGATATAATTGATAACGAATCGCTCCTTTGCTGGTCTGAAATTCAACCTTAGCCAGGGACGAATTGCCCCCAGCTCGGTCAAATATAATGCTTTGTCCAGATGGTGCCTGAATCCCTTTAGGAACGGTCAAGTTTTGACTGCCGTTACTGATCGTTTGCCCATCTAAGTTTAGACTGGTCTTTTGCTGACTAGCTACACTGCGTTTTTGAGTTTCACGATAGAGTTCTTCAAACTCCATAAAGAAAATCTGCTCCTCTACCGCCGCCAAACTGGATTGAACAGAACCGGACAAACCCAAGGCAAGGATACTCACAAGTCCCAAAACCAAGAGGCTTTCAAGCATGGTAAAGGCCTTAATCTGCAACAGTTTGACTTGTTTTTTGTTTTGCATGGTAGTCTTTATAAGCTTTAGCTTGCTCAGCTGTGATACGACCGTCCGCTTGTAATTTGCTAAGGCTAGCATCTTCATTCTTGTCCAGACTATAGAGCTCTGCCTGGCTTTCTACGACCTTGACAACAGCAGCTTTTCCTTTGTCATCTACGGCATCCTTTTGCTTGGTCAAATTGGGTACAAAGAGCAAGAGAAGAACACTGATGATGAGCAAGACGACTAACATTTCTACCAGAGTGAAAGCTTTAACCTTGGCTTTTTTTAAATTTGTCATGAGTTTTTTCATTTTAAAAATTTACCTCCATATTTTGATACATGGGCATGAGCATTGCCGCATAAAGTAAAACGATAATCAGGGCCACAAAGATAAAAACCAGTGGCTGCACCAGATTCATGGTGCGGTTGACTCGGGTAAAAAAGGCTTCCCAAGTTTTTTCGGCATAGATTTCCAACTCGCTCCCCAGCTTGGACTTGACTTCCCCATACTCGATGATGAGACTCAACTCCTTTTTAAAGAAAGGATAGGTTGCTATGGTTTGAGAAAATTCACGACCATTTTGCAGGGCTTGAGCCAGATCTTGACCGATTTCTTTAAAGAGCTGAGAACCTTGTTCCTGCATGATTTGAAAAATCTGCGTCAGCTCCATTCCCTGTGAAATCATATTGCCCCATTCACGCGCGTAATAGGCTGTCAGATAGGTCTGGACAAAGATTCCTAGAAAGGGAATCCGTGCTAACATCGAGAAGACCCGCATCTTGGAACTTCTTTTGTAGAAAGTGAGGGCTAAAAGTAAAGATAGAGAGCAAACCAACACTAGTCCCAGAAAAATTTGTGGCAGATTGCCAATGATTTGAGTGGCGATATTACTACTGTCCAGTTGGGGGAGCAGATAGTTGCGCAAGCCTAGCATGATTAGCAGGAGAAATCCCAGCAAAATCAGGGGATAGGTCGCCACTTCGATTAATTTTTTCTTGACCTTGGCCAGATTGTCCAGATATTCTTCTATCTTCCCCAGACTCAGGTGGAGATTTCCATGAACTTCAGCTAGAGATAATTGGGTCACAATGGCACTTGAAAACCCTAAACTGTCCATCATTTCTGAGAAAGATTTTCCCTGAGACAGCCCTTGGTGCATCTGGGTCACATAGTCCTTTTCCAGCAGGGCACTTCTGCCCAAGAAAGAAATAATTTCCACCAAATGAAAGCCACTGGAGAAGAGGTTGTTAAACAAGGTGATGATTTTCTTCTGCTTAGCTGTAGCTAATTTTTTCCGTTTCAGCCTGAAGACTTGTGATATGTCCATCTTTAAGAAGCTGGTCAATCTGCGCATTCCAGCTAGTTGGCTGGTGTTCTTGATAGTCTTTGTTTGCAAAGTCAACGATTCCTCCTCCCCCGATTAATCTCTGGTAGCAGACTCCTTGTAGGACAACTGCTAGTTCCTCCTCCGTCACACCCAACTCCAGAAGGCGTTCATAAACACCTCGGATACTCTTGGCATGAATGGTTGAAAAGACTGTCGCCCCTGTCAAACTGGCTCTAACTACTGCACGCGCCGTCTCGCTATCCCGAATTTCACCGATAATCAGGAGATCCGGACGATGTCGGAGAGACAGTTTGATCAGATTTTCATAGCTCAATCCAATCGCCTCATTCAACTGCAATTGGAGCATGTCTTCCTGCTTGATTTCTACTGGGTCTTCGATAGACATAACTTGCTGTCCCTTAAAGAGGGACTTAGCTAATTCGTGCATCAGAGTCGTCTTGCCACTTCCGACTGGACCTGCAAAGAGATAGAGCCCCCGTTGCCTGTACTGCTCACCCAGTTCGTTCATATCCTGAAACCAGAAATGCAGGTCCTGCTCCTCGTCGTGCAACAAACGAATGACCAAACTCTCATATCCCCGATAATCTCCTACGGTAGACAAACGCAGAGAAGACACCTTCTCCCCATGCTGGTAGTCGCAAGAGCCCAGCTGACTACGCCTTTTCTCTCCTACATTCATACCCGCTACAAACTTAAAATGACTAATCACAGCAGCTAAAACATCAAACTCATAGGACTCAACTAGACACCGTTCGTCTCCAACCCGCATGTGAAGCTCGTAGGACTTTTCCTTGGGGATAAAATAGATATCCTGAGCCTTCTTTTCTTTCGCAGTAGCAATAATTTTCTGTGCAATTTCTTGTACCATATCGCCCTCCTTATCTAACTATTCGCAAAAAAATAAAAAAAGCAACTTAAAAAGTTACTTTTTTATCTCCATTTCATGCGGCAAGAACGATGCTTTTCTTGACCTGTTTGTTTTTCGTAGCCTGGACGTAGCTTTTCATCAGGGATGACTTGCTCATCCTGTAAAAGTGCCAAAGAATGGTACTGCTGCAAATACTCATCACACTCATCACACCAGCGTTTATCAGCAGGATCCCAAAAAATAGTCATCAAATCACTCCGACTCTTATAAAGAGGATTCTTCTTTTCCAGCTCAAACCAGCATGATTTATAATATTTTAGAGCATCATAATACTTGTCAAAAGATTGACTCATGATGACATCTTCTTCCCAACCTTCTATGAACCACCACGGTTCAAAATCCCCATACATTTCTATAACACGATACATTCTTACTACTTCCTTTGTATCGTATATTATATCTAATTTTTTATTACAAGAAAAGGATTTTGCTTGCCTTTCCCTTTAGGAAGACTTCTTTAAATACCTTTTCAGACTATCATAAAAATAGGAGTCCTTTATTTGACCCCTATTTTTATCTTCTTAGGCTTGATAACGTTTCACACCATCTAGGTAGGTTGCTACCAATTCCAAATCTTTATCTAGTACGATAAAGTCGGCATCGTAACCTTCACGGATTTGACCACAAACATCATCGATGTGAACAGATTTTGCTGGGTTGAGGCTGGCCATCATGACTGCTTCATGCGGATTCGCAATGCCCCATTCGACCACATTCTTCAAACCATCTTTGAGTTTGAGGATAGAACCTGCCAAATTGCCTGTCGATTTGAGGCGAGCAGTTCCATTAGCAACAACTACTGGGAATTCTCCCAACATGTAATCTCCATCTTCCAAGCCACCAGCTGTCATACAGTCTGTGATAAGGGCGATATTTTCAGTTCCTTTTTGCTTGAGCAAAATATCACAGGCCTTTGGATCCACATGGTGACCGTCACAGATCAACTCTGCATAGGTATGTGGCAACTCATACATGGCTCCCACCATACCGAGCTCACGGTGAGTCAACCCACGCATTCCATTGTAGGCATGTACCCAAACACTCGCTCCAGCATCCACTGCTTTTTTAGCTTCATCAAAAGTCGCATTGGAGTGTCCAAGAGCAACAGTCACTCCTTCACCCGTAACTGTACGAACAAAGTCTTCTACACCTTCACGTTCTGGCGCAAGGGCAATTTTATTGAGCAGGCCATTGGCTGCTTTTTGCCAAGCACGAAACTCATCCATACGAGGGTCTTTCATATAGGCAGGGTTTTGGGCTCCCTTGTATTTCTCTGTGAAATAAGGCCCTTCAAAATAGATTCCACGAATCTTGGCTCCACTTGCTTCCTGATAACGAGCACCGATATTTTCAGTTACCGCAAGCAACTGCTCGTAAGAGGAAGTCAACGTCGTTGGCAAGAAGCTGGTAACACCCGTGCTAAGTAGACCTTCACTCATAGTATGAAGGGTTCCTTCGATGTTATTGTCCATAACATCCACTCCACCAAATCCATGAATGTGGGTATCCACAAGTCCTGGTGCAATGCTATAACCGGTATAGTCAATCACCTCAGCTCCTTCAGGAATCTGTTCTACATGTTTTCCAAACTTGCCATCCACAAGTTCTAAGTAACCGCCACGACGAACTCCGTGTGGGTAGAAAAACTGATCCGCTTTAATATAATTAGGCATAATGATAACCTCCTTGATAGATTGATTCTAGAATTGATTATGTCAATTACATTATAAACCTTTCTTTTTTATTTGTAAATGGTATAGACCTGTTTTCTAGAGATATTTTAAAAGAGCTGGATTTCTCCAACTCTTTGATCTTATTTTGATTTTACAGGCAGTTCTTGAGCAGCCTTAACAGCAGCTGCAATCGTCTCTGCGTAAAGTTTAGCACCTTCTTCAATCATGTTGCTATCATTCCCAAAGTGAACTTGGTCGGTTCCAGCCCAGATTTCAGGGTGTTCCTTAGCGACCTTATTCCAGTCAGCGATGCTCACATATGGATTCTTTTCAGCTAATTCTCTCGCATAAGCCGCATACTGCTCCACTGATGTGTAAGTGTCCTTACTCTTGTCTCCCTCATAAGGTGTCACCAGTATCAGATGATGTCCTTTCGGCAGATTATTCACGATGCTGTCCAAGTCATTCTTATAACCTTCAGGATTGTTGACTCCCGTTGCAATGACAACTGTTTTTAGCAGCGCCTTGTTCTGACTGTTATTAAGCATAATGTCATTGGCTTGCTTGGTCGTTCGACTAACCTGGGCATTGATATTTGCTTCAGGAAGTGCCTCTTGTAAGGCTGTATTGGCACGCAAGGCTACCGAATCTCCTATTAGACTTGTTCCCTCAGAAATTCCTAGGCGACTCAGTTCAGCTTGTTCAGCAAGAGTCTTTGTTTGTCCTATATTGGTCTGGGCTTGTTTGAAACCATTGATCATCAAGTCTGTCTCAAAAGCTCCAACTTGGGGAGCCACAGCTATGATAATCAAGGTAAGCAAGGTAAGAATGCCAGCAGCACCAGCACTAATTGGTTTAATATGAGGCAATCGACTAATCTTCCGTATTAAAGGATTGGATTTACCAGCAATCAACGGCTCAATAATATAGAAGGATAGGATAGCAAAGAAATAAGAAAAGATGATTGTCAGAATAACAGCAGGCAGATTACTCATCAACTGAGAAAAGATAATATAAAAAGGCCAGTGGAAGAGATAAACCGCGTAGCTGGTATCCGCTAAAAATGTAATGATCCGAGGTTCTTGTATCTCAGGCGTTTTCTCATGCAAGACACGCGCAGCAAAAATCATGGTCACTGCCGCTAAACTTGCTAGTAAGAAACCAAACAAGTAAGCGAACAGATAGTTAAACTTGACAAAGAAAGTCAGAAGCAACAATACCAAAAGCCCCGCAGCAAACACCAGTAGATTTTGACGAAGATCCCACATCCGGTCAAACTGCTTGACTAAATCGCTCGTCTGACGAACCCCCACAACCGTCGCCAAAATGCTTCCTAAAAAGAAGGGATAGACATGGGTCAGACTTGAAAAGTAGACAGATGAATAGGAACTAGCCATTAGACTACCAATAAACATGGAGAAAAAGCTAATGATAAAAGCCCCCGCAGAAAGGAGAAAGACTATCCCTCTCAATTGACTACTAGATTTTGAACGTTTTGATAAGAACCAAACCGCTAAGCCCCAAAGGATATAGTAGTGAACCTCAACAGCTAGACTCCAGTTGTGAACAAAGAGATGCGGAATGAACTGGGATTCATAACTTCCCCCTGTTAACATTTCGTAGAAGTTGGTCATAAAACCGAGAACTCCAGCAATCTGACCACCAATTCCAGCAACATAGTCTTGACGAACCAAGAAAGTAAAAGGCATGGTCACTAAAACCATCAGCACCACAGGTGGCACGATGCGGTAAAACCGTCTCTTAAAAAAGTCCAGCAAATCAATCTGACGTGCCTTCCCAAATTCTTCTAAAAGGAGGGAGGTGATCAAAAATCCTGAAAAAGTGAAAAAGACATCTACCCCAAAGAATCCTCCAGGAAAGATAGTTTGAAAGAAGTGGTACAAAAGCACCAAAAGTAAACCTGTAATCCTAATCAAGGAAAACCATTTAATACGCATACGAGTCTATTCTCCATTAAATTAGGAAGCAAAACACCACCTAATTTCCATTCCATTATACTCCCTATTCTATCAAAAAAATAGGAAAAATCCTAAGAGAAAACTTAGGATTTTAGCATTCTAATTTTAGACTTTAGAAATTGCGCCCTGACTTATTGTAACCATATTTTTCCACAAAATACTCACGGAATTCCAAGAGATTATCATCCATGATGGCTTGACGCACTTGCTTCATCAGATTGAGCAAGAAGTAGAGATTGTGGTAGCTAGTCAAGCGGATGCCAAAGGTTTCGTCAGCCTTGAGCAAGTGACGAAGGTAGGCGCGTGTGTAGTTCTTGCATGTATAGCAATCACACTCAGGATCCAGTGGCGTAAAGTCTTCAGCGAATTGGGCATTTTTGACAACCAAACGACCCTGGCTGGTCATACAAGTTCCGTTACGAGCGATACGAGTCGGCAAGACACAGTCAAACATATCCACACCACGAATAACCCCATCGATCAAGCTATCTGGCGCTCCCACACCCATCAAATAGCGAGGTTTGTTTTCTGGGAGAAGTTGGGTTGTGAAGTCCAAGACTGCATTCATTTCCTCATGAGTTTCTCCCACTGCCAAACCACCGATAGAGTAGCCAGGGAAGTCCATGCTGACAAGGTCATGAGCTGACTGACGGCGAAGGTCTTCAAATCCTGCCCCCTGTACAATTCCAAACAAACCTTGGTCATATGGACGACGGTGAGCCTTCAAACCACGTTCGGCCCAACGGCTAGTACGCTCGATGGATTTCTTAACGTAGTCGTAAGGTTGATAAAACTGAGGACATTCATCAAAAGACATCATGATGTCTGAACCCAGATTGTTCTGAATAGAGATGGCCTTTTCTGGCGATAAGAACATCTTGGAACCATTGAGATGGTTTTTAAAGGTTACTCCTTCTTCGGTGATATTACGGCTATCTGCTAGGGAATAAACCTGGAAACCACCACTATCCGTCAAGATTGGCTGATCCCAGTTCATAAATTTGTGGAGACCACCTGCGCGTGCGATGAGTTCATCTCCAGGACGAAGCCAGAGATGATAAGTATTAGACAGGATAATTCCTGATCCCATCTCCTTCAACTCCTCTGGTGACTGGGTTTTTACAGTAGCTTGGGTCCCAACCGGCATAAACATAGGTGTCGGGAAGGTGCCGTGAGGGGTGATGATTTCTCCCAGACGAGCTCCCGTGTGTTTTTCTTTCTTAATCAAACGGTATTTGATTGGTGAATCTGACATTTTTTACCTCCGAAGCTGGGAAAAACAGTCCCAGTTCATACTTTGCGCCCAAAAGGCATACTGTATGATTTTATCAAAAAAAGCTGGAACTGTCACGAACTATGGTATAATGAGAGAATGAAATACCCAAAAATTGATTTAAAAACCATTCGTCTGCAGACGAGGCAATTTCAGGCTGAAAATCCCCGCCTCCTTCTCGTCTATCTATTACCTAGCATACTGGTCATCTTGTCAGGCTTTCTCAACCCCTTGGCTCGTCTCCAAGAAAGTGTTTTAGAGCAATCCTTTTTCAGCATGCTGGCACAAGTTCTCCAAGCCTATCTCTTCCCACTAGTGGTTTCTTTTGTGAGTACGATTTTTCTAGCAGGTGCTGCTTTTGCGACACTCCGACTCCTCAAGGATCCTGATACGGAACTCTCCGTAAAATCAAGCCTGGCCCTCTTTGCTGAAGAGCGCTTCTCACAAACCTTCCTAACTCTGCTCCTCAAACGTTTCTACCTTTTTTTATGGAGTATCCCAAACCTAGTAGGCGTTTATTTTCTCTTTTATAGCAATCTCTTGGCTCGTAGATTTGTTGCCCTACATCCTGAATTTCCAAAACTAGATCTCTCGTCGCTTGAAACCGAGCAATTCCTTATGACCTTTGGACTCTACTTTTTCGCGAGCCTCATCTTGATGATTGTAGGAAATGTCCTCTATATCCCGCAACATTACGCCTACTCGCAGGTAGAATTCCTCCTCTGCGACACTCTGGATTTAGGACAGGCTAAACCCAGTCAAATTCTGAAAACCAGTCGATTCTTGGTGAAAGGGTACAAATTCCAGCGCTTTATCCTCGACTTACAACTACTTCCTTGGCACTTCCTCAATTGGATTACTTTTGGAATTGCTAGTTTTTCCATCCTTCCCTATATCCAAAACAATCACATCTTCTTTTACAGAGCCCTACTAGACCGTAAACGTCGAAATGGATAAAAATCTAAAAAAGCAGCATCTTGCAGGATGCGGCTTTTCTTATTTCAAAAGCAAAATACTCAGCAGAGTCAAAATAGCGGGCCCACCTTGCTTCAGAATAATCTTCTTATTATCCTGAAGGAAGACACACAAAAAAGAAGCGGGAACTCAATCAGTTCCCAACTTCCATTTTAATGATTAGTTCATTGAAACGTGAACATGGTCATAGTGGTTTTCGGTCACACTACCACGATCCGGCATTGGATTCCACGTATAGGCTGGTCCATATTTGCTATCGTATGGAGCGTAGAAACGTTGTTTCCAAATGATATAGTTGATACCACGGCTAGCCATATTTTTGACTGCATATTCTGCAACTTGATCTCCAAGTGCTGAACTCACTGGAACCATAAAGTCGATGGCCAAACCTTTACCATGGTCCCCGCTGTCACCAGGACGGTAGCCACTAAAAGATGTAATCCCAAACAAGTTAGCGATTTCTTCTTTAAAGGCTGCTGTTTGTGGTTGAAGACCAGCATTCTCAGACTTAGCTACAGCAAGTCCTGCATAGTCAGGAGCCGCTGGAGCTGAATAAGTTCTTGAAGGAGTTTGGCTTTGCTCTGCTTGATAAGTCGAAGTTGCAGTGTCAGAAGTTGCTGTTGATGCTGCTGTTTCTTCTGTTGCACTTGTTCCTCTTGTATCAGCAGGCGTTTCAGTTGCTGGCGCAGCTGCTACTGGTGCTTCTGCTGGAGTTGTTGCTACCGTTTCTTCCGTAACTGGAGTCGCTGCTTGAGGAGCTTCTTCTTCAACTGGGCGAGTTGTTTCTGCTACTGGTGCTTCCGCTGGAGTCGTTTCAGCTGTTTCTTCAGCTACAGGTGTTTCTGTAGATGGTGTCTCTTCAGCAACTGTCGCTGTCTCAGAAACTTCTGAACTTGGCGCTACTTCTGCTGGTTTTTCAGTCTCTGTTGCAGTTGGAGCTTCCTCAATTGGTTGAGAAAGGTCTTCTACTTGAACTGTTTGTTCATCAACTGTCACTTGATTTGTCGTCAAATCAGCTGTCGCAGTCTTCACTTCTTCACTAGCATCTGCTTGAGGAGCTTGGATTTCAACTTCCGTTACCTCTTCTTCCTCATTGACAGTTGTAGTGAGGACAGTATCTGGGAAAATCAAGTCCATATTGGTAATTTTGTTCAAATTAGCAAGAACCGTTACATCTACTCCCAAAGCTTCTGCAATCGTGCTCAGGGTATCACCATACTGAACTGTATAGCTGTTTTTGTTCTCGTTTTTCGTCACATCATTTTGGATTTGCTCAACGGTACGTGCTGTCCAAGAGATTTCTTGAGCTTTAGCTCCTAATGCGGGAGCAAGAGACAAGGCTACTGTTGAGGCTAAAATTATTCTTTTCTTCATTCGTTCATATTCCTTTCAAATGAGTACCTGTCTATCATAACACAAAAAAAGCAGAAAAAAAGCCCTCTCGGGCCTATTTAACAGAACTGTCTATTCCTTGTAACAAACTCGATTACTTGAAATAGTTTGTTAGGTTTCTGTCACAAAACTGACACAATCTTCTCGTCCCCAATCCTCAAAAATATGAGGAATATCTGCTAACTCTTGAATCATGTGATTCCCTTCATAAGACGACTCTAAAAAATTGATGCTTTGAAGGCCGCTATTCTGAGCAAATTCCACATCCAAAGTCCGGTCTCCTATATAGTAGGTGTTCTCAGGATCCAACTCATACTTGTCTAGCAGATAGGTCGCCGCTTCTGGACTGGGCTTGCGCGCAAAGCCACTCTGACTGGTTAAAATCTCTTTGAAATAGGATTCCAACCCCAAGTCTCTTAAAATAGTAAGAGCATTGTCCCCCTTATGAGTATAGACAAACTGCTGAATCCCTGCTTCGTCTGCCCAAGCCAAAACTTCACGCGCACCTGGCATCAAAACTACCTGGGCATTTTTCTCAGACAAGCTCTGGGCACGTACCTGATTGAGCACTTTCGCATCCAGGTTTCTCTCTTCTGCCACCTGCTCCAGCAAATCCTGCACAGAGTACCTGAGTATAAACTCTCTCACTTTTTCCTTATCATAAGGAACAGAAAACTGAGCAAAGGTCTCCTCAATTCCTGACAAAATCGCTTCGTAAGAGTCCAATAAAGTCCCGTCTAAATCCCAAATAAAGGCTATTTTTTGCATTTCCTATCCTTTCAACATCATATAACGCTGGTAACGGTAACGTAGAAATAGCCAGCGAAAACCATTATCCAAAAGGGTTCCAGCCCAAATACCAGGCAAGCCCCAACCAAGAACAATCCCCATCAGATATCCTGTTCCAATGCGGATACACCACATTCCTATACTTGTTGCATAAAAGGGAAGGCGAGCATTCCCCAAACCCTGCCAAACTGCAGTATAGATGACTGTTCCTATCGTCATAGGAGTTCCTAGTAGAGAGAACAGTGCCACCAAAACACTCGCCGAGACTGCTATAGGGTCCGTCGTATAGAGATGAGTCAGTGGTGTCCCTAAGGCATAGATACTGAAAGTTAAGGGCAACATGAGAAGTAGAGAAAGCCAAAAGGTTTGTTTGCTTACCACGTCTACTCTTTCCCAATTATTCTCTCCAACTGCTCGAGCCACCTGCATGACTGTTGCCGTAGCGACGCCAAAGGAAGGCATATAGTTAAACTGGGTCAAGACTTCTCCGACTGCATTTCCAGCTACTGCCTCCGTCCCAAAAGAAACAACTAAGGCAATGATAACGACATCTCCAGCTCTCATCATGAGACGTTCTCCTGCTGCCGGTATAGCCAAAGTCAACAAATCCTTATCTAGACCAAAAGATGGCTTCTCATAAGGCAGTTTTAATTGCGACCATAAAATCACAAGACCAACCAAGCGAGACAGAATAGTCCCCCATGCAACACCAGCTATCCCCATATCAAGAACAAAAATAGTTAGACTCGAAAAGAGAATATTCAAGGCATTGGATAAAAAACTAACATAGAGAGGTAGACGTGGATTATGCGTTGCACGAATCAAGGCCCCAAAACTGGTCATCAAGCCCAAAAGAACAATTGAACCTCCCACCAAAGAAAGGTAGAGTCCTCCACTTTCGGCCACAGCCTGCTCAGTCCCCAAAAGTCCTATCATCTCTTTCCCAGCAAAGATAGACAAGGCCCCTAAAAGCAAACTCAGTAGCAAGGTAATCTTCAGCGCTTCAGTCACATGATAAGCTAGCTTGGACTGGTCTTTCTGCCCCATGCTTTTTGAAATAACACTGGAAATGGCAGCTCCCAGAGCGATAAAAATAGCCTGATAAATGGTGATTATGTTTCCAGCTACAGACACACCCGAAATGGCAATCAACCCCAGATTAGCTACCAAGTAGCTATCCACCATGCCCATGAGCATCTGCAAAAAGTTTTCACCCATAGCTGGCAATGCAATATTAAGAATATCTTTATTTTTCTTAAACAATCTCTCCTCCTGATGAAAAGAAACTCAGTTGGTTTCCCAACCGAGTTTACACCCTCTGCCTTAAAGTCCTAGATAAGCCTCAACCGCTGCTTGCATGTCAGCAGCTGCCACTGTTGTTTTATGACGAACCAGTGCTGTTTCAAGTCCATCAACCGCTGGTGGCACTGCCACTCCTGAAATGTCATGTAATTGAGCCAAGGCTTCAAAGTCAGTCAAGCCTGCTTTTCCTGTTACCGCTTCTACGGCAACCACTGGGAACTTGTAAGGACTAGCTGTTGAAGCAATCACTGTCTTAGTCGCATCGCCAGTAGCCGCTTGGTATTTTCTATAAACAGCTGAGGCAACCGCCGTATGTGGATCCTCGATGTAGGCATCTGTTTGATAAACACGTTTAATTTCTGTCGCAGTTTCTTCCTCAGTCGCATATTCAGCTACAAAGAGATCCAGAATCGCTGCATCAAAGTCTGTCAACTCATATTGTCCTTGTGTACTCAAGGCATTCATGAGTTCAGCAGTCTTAACCGCATCATTCCCCAAAAGATGGAAAATCAAACGCTCCAAGTTTGAAGATACTAAGATATCCATAGATGGACTAGTTGTTACTTTAAACTCACGTTTCTTATCGTAAACACGTGTTTTAAAGAAATCTGTCAAGACATTGTTATCATTTGAAGCACAGATCAATTTGCCAACTGGCAGACCAATTTGCTTGGCATAAAAGGCAGCCAAGATATTTCCAAAGTTTCCTGTTGGTACTGTGAAATTGACCTTTTCACCAGCCACAATTTCGCCAGACTTGACCAACTGAGCGTAGGCATAAACATAATAAACAATCTGTGGTACCAAACGACCAATGTTCATAGAGTTAGCTGATGAAAATTGCAGTTTATTGGCAGCCAACTTTTCACGAAGAGCTACATCGTTAAACATATGTTTCACATTTGTTTGCGCATCATCAAAGTTTCCATCAATAGCGATAACATGAGTATTGTCGCCAGTCTGAGTAGTCATTTGCAACTCTTGTACCTTGCTGACACCATCCTTTGGATAAAAAACGATAATCTCAGTACCAGGCACATCGGCAAACCCCGCCATAGCAGCTTTCCCAGTATCACCAGATGTCGCTGTCAAAATGACAATCTTGTTCTCCAAACCATGCTTTTTAGCAGCTGTCGTCATAAAGTATGGCAAGATAGACAAGGCCATATCCTTAAAGGCAATCGTTGAACCATGGAACAATTCCAAGTTGTATTGCCCATCCAGTTTCACCAATGGCGCAATAGCTGGAGTATCAAACTTGCTATCGTAGGCATTGTTGATACAGTAGTTCAACTCCTCAGCCGTAAAGTCATCTAAAAAGGCTGATAAAACTAATTTGGCCACTTCTTGGTAAGAAGCATCTTTTAATGTTTCAAAGTCCAAATCCACCTTTGGATAAGTAAGTGGTGTAAACAGACCACCATCCGTCGCCAAACCTTGCAAAATAGCTTGGCTGGCAGTTACTGTATTATTGGCATCACGCGTTGATTGATAAACTAATGTCATGAATCTCTATCCTTTATCTATAGTCTCTTCCATTATATCATGATTTTTCAGAAAATTCTCCCTTTATAAGAGAAATTATAATCCCAATTCTTTCTTCAAAGGCTCTAAATAAACCATTTCTTGCTTATCTCTTTTCTCCAGCCCCTCCTCAGCAAGGGTGAGTAAGTCTTTAGAAAACTCGACAATTGCAGTTTCTTCCTCATCTGTGAGCACTTTCTTAGAAAATTTTTTCCTTAAAGACTTATAATCACGACCAAATCTGGTAAAAAATGGTGCAGATTGCAAGTAAGCTTCTAACTTGTTTAAATTAACCAACAAACCCAAATGAAAAGCCGTCGCAGCAAAAGTACGATTCAAGGGTTGCGTACAGACACTACGAAACTCAATAGTACCTCGAGTTGTCAAATCTTGGTACTGGTAACTACGATGAGTTTGGAAATCCTCCTCCTGAGGGTAAATAAGAACCTCATCCCCATTAAGGCTAAATGCCTGGATTTCAGGTGTAGTCAAATAGTCCCTAGCCTGAATCGGATAAAAATAATAGGTCTGCCCATCACGTTCCGCAGTAAAGATTGCAGAATGATCTAGATAATCAAAAAAATCATCCTCGTCTTTGAAGAGTCTGGCATTGACGCCTACATTTTCAGGATAAATCCCGTGCATAGACTCTTCCCAAAAAATATCTCTCGAAATTTTGGTGTCCCAATCTGCCCCTGAAAACTCAGAGTTTGCAAACAAATAAGCTTTGGCAGCTTCAATTTGAGTAAAAGCATTGATAACACGCAGAAAGCTAGACTTTGAAACATCCAGCTGAACCTGACTCCCACAGATAAAGGCCCCATACTCAGGGAAATGATGTAAATCTGATTTAGTAACATTTCTACTCAAATTCAAATAATCCATCAACATCTGATAGCGGGGATAAGCCACTGGACAATTCTCATTTTTATCCCAGTTAGGATGAATTCCGCGGCCAACAATAGCATGATTAGCTTCACCTAACTTATTCTGAATCGTAGCCATATAGAAATCAAAGCGTTCTTCTACCTCTTGGATAGATTCGGCCTTTCCGAATGCAAACTCAATTGTCGTATAAGCAACCTCAAATAAGATCGTATCTTGGCTGACTGGATCAAGCAACTGAATTGGATTCTCAAAATCATCCACTTTTTCGATAGTAAAGCCCAGTACTGATGGTAAATACCGAAAGAGGTCCTTAACAACTTCACCATCTGTAGCTTTACTCTCTAAATTTACAATAGGAAATTCTAACTCAATCCCAATAAATAAATCTGGGTTCTCTTTTATATTCTTTAAGTAACGTTTCTTTAGTAATTCAACAGACCGAGACATTAATCACCAAACTCTTTCATAATCAAAATAAATTGTGAATAAGTAATATTATACCAAAAATACACTAAAAATGACTAGAATAAGAAGAAAAAGATCATTCATCAGATATCTGTACTTAATCAAAATCTTTACCAAAACAAAAAACAAGGCCCGAAAACCTTGTCTTTCATACTATACCGGCGGCCGGGGTCGAACCGGCACGTCCTTGCGGACACTGGATTTTGAGTTCTATGAATACATTTTTTAAATCTTATAACCTTGATTTAATAGGTTTTTAGGACTTTTAAATCTTGCAAAATAGACTCATTTTTCAAATTTTAGTAACTTTTTAGTAACCCCGTTAAAGACACGGACTCATACCCCAGATAAAGACAATTCAAATTAGATTAGATTACGTCTAGATATTTAGTCGCCTTTTGTTTGGCTTAAACCCTTTATGTCTTTTAGAATTCCATAAATAAAGAAACTAAATAGAACTATATCTAGGATATCAAACAAAAAGAAGCTTCTTTCCCCTAACAAGGAGGATATGGAACGTTATGTAGTTATCTTATTTAAAGATTATAATTTCAAGAAAATTAAATGAATCCAAAAAGGGGTTAGCTACTGTTTTAACACACTTCAAAGCTTATTTGATTAACACTCTGAAACTATTCGTGAGTGTTTACACAAAATTATTGACAGGATTCAAGTGTTTCTAGGTTTTTTTAATATAACTTTATCTGATTCTATCTGATTAAAACTTTGAAAGTCGGTTAACCACACTCAATTTTCGCATAGTCATCCGAATTCCAAATTTCTTTTCAAGATAATTAGTGTTTAAACGTTTTTTTCGAGCATCACGTGGTAAATATAGGTAACAACACTCGTGACCACCATAGAACTCTTCATCTCCAAAATTCTCTCTACTAAGTTCTGTTAGAGTACTTTCGGGAATCTCTTCGTTAGTAAAAACTAGATGAATACGAGAACTATCATAAGTATTATCAAATGGGTTTTCTTGAACAGCAATCTCTAATTGATTAATTTCTTTGATAATTATTGATAAATCAGCTCCAATTTTATCCAAAATCGTATCATGAGCTAACTTTCTGATTTCTTCGTCAGATAACTCTGATTCTAACAGTATATTCCCACTCTGAATATATGTTTGAACATTTAAAAAACCAACTTCTGTTAGGATTTCTACTAAATAAGACATTTTGGGAATTCTATTGGTACCTGTTGGTGTTACTCCGCGAAGGAGAATAATCTTTTTCATACTAATGTCCTTGTGCATCTTTTTCTAAAGAGTTCATCATTTCAAAATAATAATGAGCATCCCCCGTTGAAAAATAATTAAACCATGCTTCTACTGTAGATTTTGAATATAGGCCTAACTCCTCGACAATGAGCTTAGTCCATGATAAAGATCCGGCTGAGCTAGCGGTAATAAGCTTTCCATCTTGAACTGCAATCTCATCTTTATAATAATCCTGCCCTCGATAATGTTGGCTCATCTGGGTTAAAAAGAATGAAGCATTACTTGTATGATATCGATTATCTAAAATTCCTTTTTCAGCTAATCCCAAAGTAGCGCCACAAATAGCTCCAACTAAAATATTTTCTTGCAATAGTTTAGAGGCTACTTCTAAAACATCATCTTGCTCATTATCCAACCAAGTATCACCTCCAATAAGCACTAGCGCAGCTGCATTTGCAGTATCTAAATCATATAGATTAACATCTGGAACAATTGTCATGCCTCCAGCAGTTTTTATAGACTTTTTCCCTTTAGAAACTGTTACTAATTTTACTTTAGCTTCTCCTAACATTGACTGTAAGCTTAGCGCCTGCATTAAATAGCCGTGTTCGAAATCAGCCATAGTATCTTGAATATACATATAAATATTTTTCATCATTCTTACTCCTCTTTGATAAATGATCGAACTATTAATTGTTTTTATTGTATCATATTTTATGTTTCGCTGTAATACCAATATTTTTTACTTCATCAGTAAAATAGCGATTTTTAAATATTGAACAACCTATGGAGGCTCACCGTAGGTTTGTATTTATGTTATCAACTTCTGCAACATTTCAACTGCTTGTCCTCAATATCACTGTGCTCCCGTTTAAAAGCAGAGTCAAGAATTATGACAAATAGTACCAACATCTAGAATGAATTTAGAACCTAAAAACAAATCATCAATCTGCATTAAAATAATCATGAACCTCTTTAAAAAGGGTATGCAATATTTCTTGCTCCTCTTCATCTAAATTATATTTAGAGACTAGCTCATCCATATAGTCAAATGTAGTGAAATGATTTTTTATCCCATGCATGACAATAGCAAACTTCAGATCATTTAGATCTGTTTTATTAAACTCTTTTAATTTTTTCAAATCAATTTTAGTGATTGGATGCGGGACAACATCTAGAGTACTGTAAGTCGTTTTTCCTAATAAATAGTCGGTCGTGGTATCAAATAATTTTGCTAATTTGACAACCGCTTCTAAATTAGGCTCTAAAGTTCCGTTTTCCCAACGAGAATAAGTACCTTGTTGTACATCAATCATCTCAGAAACTTGTACCTGTGTTAACTTCTTACTCTTTCTCAGTTCCTTAAGACGATCTCCAAAAGAATTATTACTAAACATTGTATCCTCTTTAATATTCGATTCTGTATATTTTAGCTTGACAAAATATTCTAAACGGTATAAAATAGAATTATTCCATAAGGAATATTTATTTTGAGATTAAATATTCCATTGAGAATATTATATCATAAAAGGAGGTAAAAGCGTATGTAATTAGTAGTTGATTTAAAAAATTTTAATAAAGGAGGTAAGATTCGACAAAATAAAAAAATCTTGAAACAAATGTGCCATTCGTTCCAAGATCAAAACATATTATGTAACAATTATACCACAGAAAAGTCCTCAGTTGCACAAGAAAATTTCGGAGGTTTCACAAAAAGATGACCAATAAAGAGTTAGTCAATCAAATTTCTGGCCTAAACTCTACCTCTACTCTTAAAAATTGGATTCAACTGATTAAAGAGATAAGTGGCAAGGAATTTAAAAAAATTAAAATTCCTATCAGTAGAAATCCAAGAACTCGCCAATTAAGTTATACAGTTGCCTATGACTTTACAGACGAAGACCTTAGACAATTTCAAAAGTTAGCTAACCTAAAACTTGAAATAGGTCTAAAAGAGGCTATACAAGCCGTATTTGGGAGCCTAGCAGACAATGAGCAAGAATCCCTAAACCAAGTAATAGATGAGCTCTACGATGAACTGAGTGCGTTAAAACAGGAATTTAAGCGAGAAATACGACTGATAAAAAATGAGAATGCCAGTCTAAAAAAGAAAATCCAAGATATTGAAGAGTCGATGCAAACCGGCTTACTAGGGTTTGTTAACAAGAGGTCAAAAAATAGGTTCGGCTAATAGCGAGTTTTCGGCTGAGCCAGGAGGTAGAAAGCCGAAAATGAGCGTAGATGCGGACGGACCATTTTTGACCGATAGGGTGTGTAGTAACACCACCCTCTGCAAGTTAGGTGTACCATCGAAAGAATTCAGTATTTCCAAGGGTTTCAGAGATTTTAAGGGTGGCAAAATTAGGCAAAAAGTTGAATCAAAATCTATGGCAAAAAATGAACATTTACGTTCTGTATTTGACTGGATTCAAATTCAGTTTGATAAGACTGAATTTTCGCCAAGAGAAATAATTGAGGACATTCTATTTCTTGACTATGACCTATTTATTGAGAATAAAGGGAGCCTTAAATACTATAACTATGATAGCCAGCTTCATCATGGGAATATCCGTATCTACTATGGAGCGAAAGAGTCGTCCTACATGCTTGTCATGTCAGGACAGGCACTCGAGTTCTTTAGAGATATGGTATTAGATCCAAATAGTCTGTCCGAAAGACAGTTTCTGAACAACCTCTACTACAATTACAATCAGTTTTCAGTAAGACGAATTGATATTGCAATAGATGATTTTAATGAAACACCCTATTTCACTCCTAATCAGCTTCTAAAGATTTGTCAGAAGAAACGCTTTATATATGGAAAAAGCACCTACTACAATACCTACGGAGATGAAGCAATCGGTCAGACCTTATATTTGAGAAAACCCAATGATGATGAAAGACTTAGAATTTACGATAAACGCTTAGAACGAGCTGAGAAGCTCGGTATCAGCAAGCGGTATATAGAAAATTGGATAAGAACGGAGTTAGAACTTAGGAAAGAAAAAGCTCACTACTTCATTCAAGAATGGTTGCATTCAGAAATAGATCTTCTCAACTTTACCAAGGGATATCTCAAAGAAAAAGTGAGGTTCTATAGTGATAGTCAATTCTCAAAACCTTTGAGATCTTGGGAAAAGTTTTTAGGTCACTCAAAACCTGTCTCTATCATTATTCCAAAACCAAAAACAGAACTAGAACAAAAATTAGAATGGTTTACCTATAAAGGTTCTGGAGCTATTCTAAAAGCGTATAAATTTCTATACGACAATAACTTACTGCATGAGTATGAGAAGTCTAACTATCTCGCACTCAACAATATGGAATATCCACCAGATTTAGCAAGTGGATTAATAGAACGGGCAATTCTCTTTAAAAGAGAGGATTTAATCCCTACAATCAAAGAAAATATCAAAAGGAGAAATTAACTATGGCAAAAATGCTTTCACAAAATGACTGGAATTTTAATAACATTGGAACAAAATTTGAATTGGATGAAGTTATTCCAAAATTTGAAACGGAAGTCCGAGCAGATGCAAACGGAGAAATTATCAAAAATCGAGATGGTAGCGAAAGACGTTTTAATACCGATAAAATCATTGGTTGGAAATACAATGTAACGATCAAGGATGGACAATTCAAAAAGAAATCAACCCAAGTCTCAGTAGATAATCCAGAAGCTTTAGTCGATAATGACTATATCCAAGCAATGGACGAGGTACCAGTTACATTTGACAATTTACAAGCCACTATGATTAGTTCAACGATGTATTACAAAGCGGATTCTATCCATTTAGTAGATGTAAAACAAAAATAAGTATTAGACAAGGGGAGCTAATCCTCCCCTTACTTAATCTAATCAGAAAAGGAGATCACATGATTAAAACTGTAACAAAAGATGACCTTATCGAACTTGGATTTGCTCCAGGAACTGCAAGAAAGATTATCCATACTGGCAAATTACTATTAGTGAATCGTGGTTTTAATATCTACGATAACAAACGGATTGGTACAATTCCAGCCAGTGTCGCTGAAGAACTACTAGGAATTGAACTCCAGAAAGAAGCATAATGAATGACTATTCGTAAAGCTAAAAGTGGTAAATGGACTGTTGATGTTTCTAACGGTTTCCACCCAGTCACACAAAAAAGAATACGTATTATTCGTAAAGGATTAAAATCTAAAAAAGAAGCCCTAGAACTTGAACAACATATTAGAGTTGTAGAATTAAAAGAAAAACAATTTGACTTTGTAGTAACAACGGATATGTTATTCGACTTACTTGAAGAAGATGATTTGAAAAATGGCAGAAAAGTAAGCTACACAAGTACACAAAGAAACAATTATGAGCGTCATATTAAGCCATATTTTAAAAATACAAATTTAAATAAATTAACGTATGACCATATATTCGAATTTCGTGAATACCTAAAAACAAAACCTAAAAAACAAAATGAAAATGAAGTTTTAAGCTATAATACAATTAATAAGGTTCTAATTTTACTTAAAAAAATTTTTGATACTGGTATAAGAAAATCCCTCATTGATAAAAATCCTATTGAGAATCTTAGAAAATTACCAATTAGGAAGCCTAATATCAAATTTTGGAGTATAGAAGAGTTCACGAGATTTAGAGAACTTATTCGAGATGATGAAATAAGCTATGACCTGTTTTTCGTAATTGCTTTCTTTACTGGAATGAGAATGGGAGAAATACTCGCATTAAACTGGAATGATATAAATCTTTTAACAAATACGATTTACGTTACCAAAACGGTATACTTTGTCAATAATACAAGCTACATTAATACAACAAAAACACGATCAGGAACTAGAAATATAACAATAAATCAGAAATTAGCAGAAATGCTAAAAGACTGGAAAGTAAAACAAAAAGAAAAACTTGAGGAATTTACGAAAAATACTGAAGAACTACAAATAATACAGAGTACACCAATAACAATTACAAAAAATATGATTGATAAGAAGTTTAAGCAAATACTAGAAAGGGATAAAGATTTAAAGAAAATAAGAATTCATGATTTGAGACACTCTCATGCATCATTACTTATAAATCAAGGAGAAGATTATCTTGTTGTCAAAGAAAGATTAGGACACGCATCTATTACAACAACAATTGATACTTATTCTCATTTGTACCCTAGCAAACAGAAAACATTGGCTAATAAACTTGATGATTTATTTTAAAATGGAAAAAATTGGTAACTCGACACACAACAAAGAAAAAAAGACAAGGTCCGAAAACCTTGTCTTTATTACTATACCGGCGGCCGGGGTCGAACCGGCACGTCCTTGCGGACACTGGATTTTGAGTCCAGCGCGTCTGCCAATTCCGCCACGCCGGCAAATAGTAACTGGGGTAGCTGGATTCGAACCAACGCATGAGGGAGTCAAAGTCCCTTGCCTTACCGCTTGGCTATACCCCAATAATATAAAATAGGCGAGTGATGGGGATCGAACCCACGCATGCCAGAGCCACAATCTGGTGTGTTAACCACTTCACCACACCCGCCATAATCATATTAACACGGGCAGTAGGAATTGAACCCACACTGAAGGTTTTGGAGACCTTAGTTCTACCTTTAAACTATGCCCGTAACTAAAGTAATGGAAGGGGAGGGATTCGAACCCCCGAACCCGAAGGAGCGGATTTACAGTCCGCCGCGTTTAGCCTCTTCGCTACCCTTCCAAGTTATAAATAAAATATGGCGCGAGACGGAATCGAACCGCCGACACATGGAGCTTCAATCCATTGCTCTACCAACTGAGCTACCGAGCCAAATTG
>NZ_NCUR01000006.1:0-708 GCF_002096595.1 Streptococcus oralis subsp. oralis | reverse complement strand
AAAAGGAGGATGTGGGATTCGAACCCACGCACGCTTTTACACGCCTGACGGTTTTCAAGACCGTTCCCTTCAGCCGGACTTGGGTAATCCTCCAATAAATAGTCCGTACGGGATTCGAACCCGTGTTACCGCCGTGAAAAGGCGGTGTCTTAACCCCTTGACCAACGGACCATATTTATAAATGGGCACGAGTGGACTCGAACCACCGACCTCACGCTTATCAGGCGTGCGCTCTAACCACCTGAGCTACGCGCCCAAGTTTAAAAAACTTGGTAATTGAACAAAGTTCAAAGCGGGTGACGAGAATCGAACTCGCGACAACAGCTTGGAAGGCTGTAGTTTTACCACTAAACTACACCCGCTAAAATGGGAGTTAACGGGATCGAACCGCTGACCCTCTGCTTGTAAGGCAGATGCTCTCCCAGCTGAGCTAAACTCCCAAAGGGTGGAGTCTAGCTCAGCCAACGGTAAGAAACTTCGTTTCTCTCATCCGCCGATTGTAATTTCGATTTCCTCTCAATTACAACTAAGCTAAACTCCCAAAGAGCTAAGCGACTTCCATATCTCACAGGGGGCAACCCCCAACTACTTCCGGCGTTCTAGGGCTTAACTACTGTGTTCGGCATGGGTACAGGTGTATCTCCTAGGCTATCGTCACTTAACTCTGAGTAATACCTACTCAAAATTGAATATCTATCAAATATCAAG
>NZ_NCUR01000007.1:0-128987 GCF_002096595.1 Streptococcus oralis subsp. oralis | reverse complement strand
CTTGATATTTGATAGATATTCAATTTTGAGTAGGTATTACTCAGAGTTAAGTGACGATAGCCTAGGAGATACACCTGTACCCATGCCGAACACAGCAGTTAAGCCCTAGAACGCCGGAAGTAGTTGGGGGTTGCCCCCTGTGAGATATGGAAGTCGCTTAGCTTTTATCCGCCATAGCTCAGTTGGTAGTAGCGCATGACTGTTAATCATGATGTCGTAGGTTCGAGTCCTACTGGCGGAGTATAGATTGAAACGTTCAATTGAGCGTTTTTTTATTTATAAATATAGTGGATTGTTGAAATTTCAAATTTTAATTTTTAAATCTGTAATTACCTCTTTATTTTATTTTCAGTTCGTTTAGCTTTAAATTCTTCTTTTATAGGATTTGAAGCTTTTTTAGTTCTTTTTTTTGTTAGACTAGTGTTACTAATAAGAAAGGGAATTTTTATATGATTCAAAAATTTTATGATCGAGCATTTGTCTTTTTGAAACTAGTTGAACAAGAATATGCCTCTTTAGGCCAGAGTTGTTCAGAGTGGGAATCACTTCATCTTCGTTTTTTACTATATTACTTAATCCGATTTAAAATAAAAAGTGATAGGGACTTTTCACTATATCACTTTAAAACAGCTTATCGTCTATATCTAGATAAATTCCTGCAAGGTGGTACAACTCTTATCCAATAGGAAGCATCTATATCATAATTACGAACGATAGTTGTAGCTAGTTTTTAAAAAATATAGAATTAGCTTATAATAAAAGGCTTCTGTATTTAGAAATGAGAGAATTTCCAAATCTTTTCTACTGTTTCTTCTTGATAAAATAGTGTTTTTTTCTTATAATAAATTGTAAGATATAATTGCGGGTGAAATTCCTGCCATGTATATGAGAAAGGACGAGCTGCTAGTAGCTCAGACGAATTTTATTATGACTTCAGTTGTTGTTGTAGGTACCCAGTGGGGTGATGAAGGTAAAGGGAAAATTACAGATTTTCTTTCAGCTAATGCAGAGGTAATTGCTCGTTATCAAGGTGGTGATAATGCTGGTCACACGATTGTGATTGATGGTAAGAAATTTAAGTTGCACTTGATTCCATCTGGAATTTTCTTTCCTGAAAAAATCTCTGTTATTGGGAATGGGATGGTTGTAAACCCTAAATCTCTAGTAAAAGAGTTGACTTATCTTCATGAAGAAGGTGTGACAACAGATAATTTGCGCATTTCGGATCGTGCGCATGTCATTTTGCCATATCATATTGAATTAGACCGTCTACAAGAAGAAGCTAAGGGCGACAATAAAATCGGGACTACTATCAAGGGTATTGGCCCAGCCTATATGGATAAAGCTGCTCGTGTTGGGATTCGTATTGCAGATCTTTTGGATAAGGATATTTTCCGTGAACGTTTGGAACGTAATCTTGCGGAAAAGAATCGTCTGTTTGAAAAATTATATGATAGTACCCCTATTTCAGTTGACGATATTTTTGAAGAATACTATGAGTATGGTCAACAAATTAAGCAATACGTGACAGATACATCCGTTATCTTGAATGATGCGCTTGATAATGGCAAACGTGTGCTGTTTGAAGGTGCGCAAGGTGTCATGTTGGACATTGACCAAGGGACTTATCCATTTGTTACTTCTTCAAACCCTGTCGCTGGTGGTGTGACAATTGGGTCTGGTGTTGGTCCAAGTAAGATTGACAAGGTTGTAGGTGTATGTAAAGCTTATACGAGTCGTGTAGGGGACGGACCTTTCCCAACTGAATTGTTTGATGAAGTGGGAGATCGCATCCGTGAAGTAGGTCATGAATATGGTACAACAACTGGTCGTCCACGTCGTGTGGGTTGGTTTGACTCAGTTGTAATGCGTCACAGCCGCCGTGTATCTGGTATTACCAATCTTTCATTGAACTCTATCGATGTTTTGAGTGGTTTGGATACTGTGAAAATATGTGTGGCCTATGATCTTGATGGTCAACGTATTGATTACTATCCTGCTAGTCTTGAGCAGTTGAAACGCTGCAAACCTATCTACGAAGAGTTACCAGGTTGGTCAGAAGACATCACTGGGGTTCGTAATTTGGAAGATCTTCCTGAGAATGCGCGTAATTATGTTCGTCGTGTAAGCGAGTTGGTTGGTGTTCGTATCTCAACTTTCTCAGTAGGTCCTGGTCGTGAACAAACCAATATTTTAGAAAGTGTTTGGTCATAGGAGATTTTTAAGATTAGTTTAAGACAGGTTGGGTATACTATAGACAGTTACAAGAAGACCTCCTAACTTGTTGTAACAAATATCCTAAACTTTTCTTTTTCATAATAATCTCCCTATTAAGTCACCGCATTCGGTGGCTTTTTTTGTGTTGAGAATCATGATATAATAATAAAATTGAAAAGTAGGAAAAGAGAAAAACGATGAATTATACAGTTGAAGAAAAAGAAGCCTTTATGAGAGAGGCTTTGAGAGAGGCTGAGATTGCTTTAGAACACGATGAAATTCCAATTGGTTGTGTGATTGTCAAGGATGGAAAAATCATTGGTAGGGGGCATAATGCGCGCGAGGAGTTGCAACGGGCGGTCATGCATGCAGAAATCATGGCTATAGAGAATGCGAATGTGAGTGAAGAGAGTTGGCGCCTGCTGGATTGCACGCTTTTTGTGACCATTGAGCCTTGTGTCATGTGTAGCGGGGCCATTGGGCTTGCCCGTATTCCAAACGTAGTTTACGGGGCTAAAAACCAGAAATTTGGTGCAGCTGGGAGCTTGTACGATATTTTGACAGATGAGCGTCTCAATCATCGTGTAGAGGTGGAAACGGGAATTTTGGAGAGTGAGTGTGCAGCGATTATGCAGGATTTTTTCCGAAATCGACGGAATAAATAATTTCTCTTTAAAAACAGAAGGGAATGTGGTATAATAAACAGTGGAGCAACAGTTCTGCGTGAAGCGGGTCAGGGGAGGAATCCAGCAGCCCTAAGCGATTTGAATTGTGTGCTCTTTTTTTCGTGCTTTTTCCGAATAAATAAGATAGAATAATCTAGAATAAATGATAATAGAAAAGAGAAAAATATGAAAATTCGTGGTTTTGAATTGGTTTCGAACTTTACAGATAAAAATTTGCTACCCAAGCGTGAGACAGTGCATGCAGCGGGTTACGACTTAAAGGTCGCTGTGCGTACGGTTATTGCGCCAGGAGAGATTGTCTTAGTTCCGACAGGTGTTAAGGCTTATATGCAACCGACAGAAGTTCTTTATCTTTATGACCGTTCATCAAACCCTCGTAAGAAGGGCTTGGTCTTGATTAACTCGGTTGGCGTTATTGATGGGGATTATTATGGTAACCCCGGTAATGAGGGACATATCTTTGCTCAGATGAAAAACATTACTGACCAAGAAGTGATTCTCGAAGTTGGAGAACGTGTGGTTCAGGCTGTCTTTGCTCCATTTTTGATCGCAGACGGAGATGAGGCAGACGGCGTGCGAACTGGTGGTTTTGGGTCAACTGGACACTAAGATGAAGATTATCTTTGTACGTCATGGGGAGCCAGATTATCGTGAGTTAGAGGAACGTTCTTATACAGGTTTTGGGATGGATTTAGCACCTTTATCTGAGAAAGGACGGCAACAAGCTCAGGAACTTTGGCAAAATCCTTTGCTACAATCGGCTAATCTACTAGTGACTTCAGCAGTAACGCGAGCTTTAGAAACGGCTTTTTATGTATCTTGTGCTACTGGCCTTCCTTTGAGGGTGGAGCCTTTGTTACACGAATGGCAGGTCTATGAATCTGGCATAGATAGATTTGAAGAGGCTAGAACACTATTTCTAGAAAACAAGGGGGAGTTACTTTCTAATAGCCCTATTCAATATGAGACAGCTACGGAAATGAAGTCTCGGTTTCTAGAATGTATGGCTAAGTATAGAGACTACCAGACTGTGGTAGTTGTCGCTCATCGAATGCTCATGCGCCAATTTGTATCAAACGAGAAGATTGATTTTTGCCAAGTGATTGAGTGTGAGATAGAGATTTAGAAAGAGGTTTATCATCGCAAAGAAAAAAGCGACATTTGTGTGTCAAAATTGTGAATATAATTCACCTAAGTATCTAGGGCGTTGTCCTAACTGTGGGTCTTGGTCTTCTTTTGTAGAAGAGGTTGAGGTTGCCGAGGTCAAGAATGCGCGTGTGTCCTTGACAGGTGAGAAAACCAAGCCCATGAAACTGGCTGAGGTGACTTCCATCAATGTCAATCGAACCAAGACGGAGATGGAGGAATTCAACCGTGTACTTGGAGGCGGAGTGGTACCAGGGAGTCTCGTCCTTATCGGTGGGGATCCAGGGATTGGGAAATCAACCCTTCTCTTACAAGTATCGACTCAGCTGTCCCAAGTAGGGATTGTTCTCTATGTCAGTGGGGAGGAGTCTGCCCAGCAGATTAAACTCCGTGCAGAGCGCTTGGGGGATATTGATAGCGAATTTTATCTCTATGCAGAGACCAATATGCAGAGTGTTCGATCTGAGGTGGAGCGCATCCAACCAGATTTTCTCATCATCGACTCTATCCAGACGATTATGTCTCCTGAGATTTCAGGGGTGCAGGGGTCTGTGTCTCAGGTGCGTGAGGTAACGGCTGAACTCATGCAGTTGGCGAAGACTAATAACATTGCCATCTTTATCGTAGGGCATGTGACTAAAGAAGGGACCTTGGCTGGTCCGCGTATGTTGGAGCATATGGTAGATACAGTGCTTTACTTTGAAGGGGAGCGTCACCATACCTTTCGTATCTTGAGAGCGGTCAAAAACCGTTTTGGTTCCACTAATGAAATTGGGATTTTTGAGATGCAGTCGGGTGGATTGGTTGAGGTGCTCAATCCGAGTCAAGTTTTCCTAGAAGAGCGTTTGGATGGAGCGACTGGCTCATCAATTGTGGTGACTATGGAAGGGACCCGTCCGATTTTGGCGGAGGTTCAGGCTTTGGTAACACCAACCATGTTTGGAAATGCTAAACGTACGACGACTGGACTTGATTTCAATCGTGCGAGTCTGATTATGGCTGTTTTGGAAAAACGAGCAGGGCTTCTCTTGCAAAATCAGGATGCCTATCTCAAATCTGCTGGCGGTGTCAAATTGGATGAGCCTGCCATTGACTTAGCCGTCGCAGTGGCTATTGCCTCTAGTTACAAGGACAAGCCTACCAATCCTCAGGAATGTTTTGTGGGTGAACTGGGCTTGACCGGAGAAATTCGGCGCGTGAATCGCATCGAACAACGCATAAATGAAGCGGCAAAACTGGGCTTTACCAAGATTTATGTACCCAAGAATTCCTTGACAGGAATCACTCCACCCAAGGAAATTGAAGTCATTGGTGTGACAACGATTCAGGAAGTTTTGAAAAAGGTCTTTGCATAATCCGTGACAAATCCTCTTAAAAATGATAAGATAGGAGAAATATTTGATTATCAAATTTTTGAGGAGGGAATCGTGTCGTATTTTGAACAGTTTATGCAAGCCAATCAGGCTTATGTTGCCCTACATGGGCAGTTAAATCTGCCACTTAAACCCAAAACCAGAGTAGCGATCGTGACCTGTATGGACTCACGTCTGCACGTTGCGCAAGCTCTAGGTTTGGCCCTTGGGGATGCTCATATCTTGCGGAATGCGGGTGGTCGAGTAACTGAGGACATGATTCGTTCACTGGTGATTTCCCAGCAACAAATGGGGACAAGAGAAATCGTGGTGCTTCACCATACAGACTGTGGAGCTCAAACCTTTCAAAATGAAAGTTTTCATGAACATTTGAAACACGAGCTCGGGGTTGATGTGTCTGATCAAGATTTTTTACCATTTCAGGATGTTGAAGAGAGTGTGAGAGAGGATATGCAATTGCTTAGAGAGTCTCCACTGATTCCTGATGATGTGGTTATTTCAGGTGCTGTCTATGATGTGGATACAGGAAGTATGAGAGAAGTATACTAACTTTAACTCGAAAAAATCTCATCCTAGCATAAAATCGATTGTTAAAATGTAGGATTTTTAGTTTTAATATAGCTAATATAAAATAGTAAAAAACAAGGGTATAAATGTTTGCCCTTGTTTTATTTTTGATTGAAAAATAAAGGAAAAAGCGCTACAATGGTAAATGGAAAATGTTGTGTGAAAAACAAGTGATACATAAATACCGGAGGAAATCATGTCTTTTTCTGATTTAAAGCTGTTTGCCCTTTCTTCTAATAGAGAATTGGCAGAGCGTGTGGCGCAAGAAATTGGGATAGAGTTGGGGAAATCGACTGTTCGCCAATTTTCAGATGGAGAGATTCAAGTCAACATCGAAGAATCAATCCGTGGAAAACACGTCTTTATCCTACAATCAACTAGTTCACCTGTAAATGATAATTTACTTGAAATTTTGATTATGGTGGATGCATTAAAGCGTGCTAGTGCAGAATCTGTCAATGTTGTTATGCCTTACTATGGCTATGCACGTCAGGATAGAAAAGCGCGCGCGCGTGAGCCAATCACTGCAAAACTCGTTGCAAACATGCTAGAAGTTGCTGGGGTGGATCGTTTGTTGACGATTGATTTGCACGCTGCACAGATTCAGGGATTCTTTGATATTCCTGTAGATCACTTGATGGGTGCTCCATTGATTGCGGACTATTTTGAACGTCGTGGCATGGTTGGCTCTGACTACGTGGTTGTCAGCCCAGACCATGGTGGGGTGACTCGTGCTCGTAAATTGGCAGAGTTTTTGAAAACTCCGATTGCAATTATTGACAAACGCCGTAGTGTAGACAAGATGAATACCAGTGAAGTGATGAACATCATCGGTAAGGTCGAAGGCAAGACTTGTATCTTGATTGATGATATGATCGATACAGCTGGAACTATTTGTCATGCAGCGGATGCTCTTGCTGAAGCAGGTGCTGTTGAAGTTTACGCAAGCTGTACGCACCCAGTTCTTTCGGGGCCAGCTATGGACAATATCCAAAAATCAGCTATTAAGAAATTGGTTGTTTTGGATACTATCTACCTACCAGAAGAGCGTTTGATTGATAAGATTGAACAAATTTCGATTGCTCATCTCTTAGGAGATGCCATTGTACGTATCCACGAAAAACGTCCTCTTTCTCCATTATTTAGTATCGAGAAAAAAATCTAAACTTTCACTTGAAATAGATTGTTCTCCTAGCAGGTTTCTTTTCTTGCTAGGAGATTTTTTGTAGTCAAAATCTGCAAGCCTTTTCAAAATATGCTATACTGATGGAAAAGGAGGATTTCTATGAGTCAAGAATTTATCAATCCAAGTGATGGTGTGGTACGTCAGTATCTTGCAACCAGTAAAACGTTAGCGGTAGTAGGCTTGTCCGATCGTGAAGAAACAACTAGCAATCGAGTGACCAAGGAAATGCAAGCTCGGGGCTATAAAATCATTCCAGTTAATCCCAAGGCTGCAGGTGGGGAAATCTTGGGAGAAAAGGCTTATGCGAGTCTAGAAGAGATTCCTTTTCCTGTGGACATTGTCAATGTATACCGACGGAGCGAGTTTTTACCAGATGTGGCGCGTGATTTTCTCAAGGCAGATGCTAAGATTTTTTGGGCACAACTGGGACTTGAAAATCTAGAAGCGGAAGAAATCTTACGTGCTGGAGGATGCGATGACATCGTGATGAATCGTTGTATTAAGAGAGAACATACTCGCTTAATTCTTGAGCAATAAAAAGGTAGCCATGGGCTACCTTTTTATTTTATAAAGCACCAATCAATGCTTGCATGCCAAGACTGGTGAGGATGATGGCAATCCAGCAAAGGGCTCCAAGAAGAATGGATTTACCGCTGGATTTGACCATGGCAATCAGATTGGTTTTGAGACCGATGGCACTCATGGCCATGATGATAAGGAATTTGGAGAGTTGTTTGAGAGGGGTGAAGAAGCTACTAGACACGCCGAGAGAGGTGAGAAGAGTCGTTAAGAGAGAGGCTAAGATGAAATAAAGGATAAAAAGTGGGAAGACTTTTTTTAGTTGGAAATCTTGGCTGTTTTTTTGCTGGCGACTTTGCCAGTAGGAGAGAAAGAGCGTGATGGGGATGATTGCTAAGGTGCGCGTGAGTTTGACAATAGTTGCAGACTCAAGGGTATTGGTCTGATAAAGACTGTCCCAGGAGCTGGCGGTAGCCGTTACAGAAGAAGTATCATTGACTGCAGTTCCTGCAAAGAGGGCGAAGCCATCATTGGATAGGTGAAGCCAGGTTCCTAGAGTTGGAAAGATAAGTGCTGCTAAGACATTGAAGAAAAAGATAACGGAGATGGCTTGGGCAACTTCTTTTTCCTTGGCATGGATAACGGGTGCTGTCGCAGCAATGGCAGAACCACCACAGATAGAAGAACCCACTCCAATCAAGGTAGCCAGTTTTGTGTCTAGCGCAAAGAAACGCTGGAAGAGGTAGGCAACGATTAAGGAAATCGAAATGGTGGAAAGGATGACGGGGAGTGAAGATTGTCCAACTGCGAAAACTTGCGAGATATTGAGACCAAAACCGAGTAAGATAACGGCATACTGGAGCAATTTTTTGGAACTAAAGGTCAAACCTGCGTCTAGTTGTTTGTAGGGTGAGAGCCAGGGGTGGAGGAGCATTCCTGCAAAAATTGCAAAGACAGGTGCACCCACGACCGGGAAAAATCCTCCCAGGAACCAAGATACGATAGAAATGAGAAGGCAGGCCAAGATTCCTGCTCCATTTTTTGATAAAAATGACATATAAACCTCCGAAAATAAGCACTTATTATTATAGTCCTGTCGAGAAGAAAAGTAAAACAGAAAGTGAAAAATGCGGATTTCAGATGGATTTTGCGGTCAGGAAGCTTTTGTAGTATAATAGTACTATGTTCTGTAAGCAAGGGGGATATCTATGGACTTAACCAAACGCTTTAATAAACAGTTAGACAAGATTCAAGTTTCCTTGATTCGCCAGTTTGACCAGGCCATTTCAGAGATTCCTGGGGTCTTGCGTTTGACCTTGGGGGAACCTGATTTTACAACGCCAGATCATATCAAGGAGGCAGCCAAGCGGGCGATTGACCAGAACCAATCCTACTATACAGGGATGAGTGGTTTACTGACCTTGCGCCAGGCTGCTAGCGACTTTGTAAAAGAAAAATACCAGCTAGATTATAATCCTGAAAATGAAATTTTAGTTACAATTGGGGCGACAGAGGCTTTATCTGCTACTTTGACGGCTATTTTGGAAGAGGGGGACAAGGTGCTCTTGCCAGCTCCTGCCTATCCAGGATATGAGCCGATTGTCAATCTAGTTGGGGCAGAGATTGTCGAGATTGATACAACTGAAAATGGTTTTGTCTTGACTCCTGAGATGTTGGAAAAGGCCATTCTGGAGCAAGGGGATAAACTCAAAGCAGTTATTCTCAACTATCCAGCCAATCCGACAGGAATTACCTATAGTCGGGAGCAGTTGGAAGCCTTGGCAGACGTTTTACGCAAGTATGAGATTTTTGTTATCTGTGATGAGGTTTACTCAGAATTAACCTATACAGGGGAAAATCATGTATCATTGGGAACTATGCTGAGAGACCAGGCTATTATTATCAATGGCTTGTCTAAATCGCATGCTATGACAGGTTGGCGTTTAGGCTTTATCTTTGCTCCTGCGGCCTTCACAGCTCAGTTGATCAAGAGTCACCAGTACTTGGTTACTGCTGCAAATACGATGGCTCAACATGCTGCGGTGGAGGCTTTGACGGCGGGTAAAAACGACGCGGAGCCTATGAAGAAGGAGTACATCCAGCGTCGTGATTATATTATCGAGAACATGACTGCTCTTGGTTTTGAGATTATCAAACCAGATGGGGCCTTCTATATCTTTGCTAAGATTCCAGCGGGCTACAATCAAGACTCCTTTGCTTTTCTGAAGGATTTTGCCTATAAGAAGGCCGTTGCCTTTATCCCTGGTGCAGCCTTTGGACGTTACGGAGAAGGCTATGTGCGTCTGTCTTATGCAGCCAGCATGGAAACGATCAGAGAGGCCATGAAACGACTTGAGGAGTACATGAGAGAAGCATGATTCAGTCTATCACGAGTCAAGGTCTCGTACTCTACAATCGTAACTTTCGTGAAGATGACAAGCTAGTCAAGATCTTTACCGAGCAAGCGGGCAAGCGTATGTTTTTCGTCAAACACGCTGGCCAGTCCAAACTAGCTCCGGTTATTCAGCCCTTGGTGTTGGCACGGTTTCTCTTACGAATCAATGATGACGGGCTTAGCTACATCGAGGACTACCATGAGGTGATGACCTTTCCTAAGATCAATAGTGACCTCTTTGTCATGGCTTATGCGACTTATGTTGCGGCTCTTGCAGATGCTAGTTTGCAGGATAATCAGCAGGATGCTCCCTTGTTTGCTTTCTTGAAGAAGACTCTGGAGTTGATGGAAGCAGGCATAGATTATCAGGTCTTAACCAATATTTTTGAAATTCAAATCTTGACTCGATTTGGAATCAGCCTTAATTTTAATGAGTGTGTCTTTTGCCATCGGTTTGGTCAGGCCTTTGACTTTTCTTTCAAATATGGAGCCTGCCTCTGTCCAGACCATTACCATGAGGACGAGAAACGTTGCCATCTGAATCCCAACATTCCTTATCTGCTCAATCAATTTCAAGCCATTGATTTTGAAACCTTGGAGACCATTTCGCTTAAGGCAGAAATCAAGCAAGAGCTACGCCAATTTATGGATCAACTCTACGAAGAGTACGTTGGAATTCACCTAAAATCAAAGAAATTTATTGATTCCCTAGCAGACTGGGGACAATTACTAAAAGAGGAAGACAAATGAAAAAAATCGCAGTAGATGCTATGGGGGGCGATTACGCACCTCAAGCCATCGTTGAGGGTGTCAATCAAGCCCTTGCTGACTTTTCAGATATTGAGATTCAACTCTATGGAGATGAAAGCAAAATCAAGCAATATCTAACAGCGACAGAGCGCGTTAGCATCATCCATACGGATGAGAAAATTGACTCAGATGATGAGCCGACAAAAGCTATCCGTAAGAAGAAAAATGCCAGCATGGTATTGGCAGCTAAGGCTGTTAAAGAGGGAGAAGCAGACGCTGTCCTCTCAGCTGGGAACACAGGTGCCTTGTTGGCTGCAGGATTCTTCATTGTGGGTCGTATCAAGAACATCGATCGTCCAGGACTCATGTCGACCTTGCCGACCATTGATGGAAAAGGGTTTGACATGCTAGACCTTGGAGCCAATGCAGAAAATACAGCCCATCATCTGCACCAATACGCTGTCCTAGGTTCCTTCTATGCGAAAAATGTTCGTGGAATTTCGAAACCACGTATTGGTTTGCTCAACAATGGAACAGAAAGCAGCAAGGGAGATCCGCTTCGTAAGGAAACATACGACTTGCTAGTAGCTGATCAAAGTTTGAACTTTGTCGGAAACGTGGAAGCGCGTGATCTGATGAATGGCGTTGCGGATGTTGTCGTAACAGATGGTTTCACGGGAAACGCTGTTCTCAAATCCATTGAAGGTACAGCTTTGGGAATCATGGGATTACTTAAAAATGCTATTACGGGTGGTGGCTTTCGAGCGAAGCTAGGTGCTCTACTTCTTAAGGATAGTCTTAGGGGGTTGAAGACACAGCTTAACTATTCAGATGTTGGAGGAGCAGTTTTGTTTGGTGTTAAGGCGCCAGTTGTAAAAACTCATGGCTCAAGTGATGCCAAGGCTGTGTACAGTACGATTCGTCAGATTCGTACCATGCTAGAAACAGACGTAGTTGCTCAGACTGCGCGTGAATTTTCAGGAGAATAAAAAAGATGACAGAAAAAGAAATTTTTGACCGTATTGTAACCATTATCCAAGAGCGACAGGGAGAAGACTTTGCCGTAACAGAGGCCTTAAGTTTGAAAGACGATCTAGATGCGGACTCAGTGGATTTGATGGAGTTTGTCTTGACACTAGAAGATGAATTTGGTATCGAAATCACTGATGAGGAAATCGATCAACTTCAAAGTGTAGCGGATGTAGTAGCAATTATTAAAGATAAAAAATAGCCAAAAGCAACATGCAAGTCATGTTGTTTTTTTATTTGCGGAAAAAAGAGAAACTTTTAGTAGAAATTGCGAATAAAGAGATGAGAAAGAAAAAGGAGGAACGTTTATGTATGTGACCGGTTTTTATCCATGGTTTATTAAGTGGTTTTTAAAATAAAAATGAATGAATTGTTCATTTTCGAATTGTTTTGCGAATGGATAAGTGAGGAGAAAAGAAAGGAGACTACGCGATGTATTTACCAATCTTATTGCCATGGTTTATCAAATGGTATTTGAAATAAATGAAATTTATCTGCTCATTTTAAATCACTTCTCGAATAGATAAGTGAGAAGAAAAGGAAGGAGAGAAAAAATGATTTCAGTTATTTTTCCAATCTGGTTTTTAAAATGGTTTAAAGCCTAGAAACTGTAAACTAAAAAAAATAAAAATAAAGGAGAAAAAAGATGACAAACTTTGACAAAATGGAACAAAACTTTGTAGCTCTTACAGAAGAAGAGTTGATGGATGTGGATGGGGGAGCATGGCCGATTGTAGCTTGGGTGATTGCTAATCCTGTGACAGCAGCTAAAATTGCTGGTGGAATTACTGCAGTAGGAATTGCAGGTTATAATTATGTGACGGGTAGATGGTAATAGAAGGAGGAGATGATATGGAAAAATCTATTTTAGAATTTGAAACAATGACTGATACGGACTTGCAGGAAATTCAAGGGGGAGCCTTTCCCCTTCTTATCCCTGTGGCAGTCGGTTTTGTAAAAGGATTTGTATATACAGGTGGAGCTATTTTAACAACTCGAGCACTCTTTTCAGGTAAATAGGAGTCTGCTATGAAAAAAATCTTATTAGGATTTGCTGAGGGGTATTTTGTCGTATCGATCATTCTTTATATCGCAACGTATATGATTATGAAAAATCCGATCAATACCCTGTTTTATCCAGAAACCTATCCAATTCTGCTTGGTCTGTTTTATGTAGGATACAAGTACAAAACAAAAGAAAGTACGATTGGGAATTGATGGACCATCAGATTAGAGTTTGGGATGAAAGTTGTTCAATTACTAGGAAAAACTTGGCCAGAGACCACTGTATTATTTAGCTCGATAGCTTATCTAATTATTAGAATCATGGCCGATATAAACAAGATACATCTACCTACATGGTTTGAATCTTTTGATATACCTACGATTTCCTTGTTTTTAGTGGTATTTATTTTATTGTATCGGGGCCAAGGAGAAAGAAAAGGAGAATAGAACGAATAGGATTGTAAAATATGTTCTACTATTCACTTTTCTATTTTTAATGAATATTTCCATCTTTACGATTCTAGCAACTCTTGGATTTCAGCTAACAATGAGTGAAAGTAGTTATATGGTACTCCCGGTGTTTGCGTTTATCGTTTTATACGCCATTCACAAAAGAAGTGGGAAAGGTAAGAAATCTGTGTAATTGAATGTTCTAGGCAGGACTCTTGTTCTGCCTATTTTCTTTGGTAAAAGTGCTGTTCAGGTGAGGATATTGTTTTTTCAGAAATAATTCCCTTATTTCTTCCTTGTTTGGTTAAAATAATCTTACAAATTTATAAAGAGATTGTTAGAAAAAGGAGAAGGATATGAAATTTGGGAAAAGGCACTATCGTCCCCAGGTGGATCAGATGGATTGTGGCGTGGCTTCCTTGGCCATGGTATTTGGCTACTATGGTAGTTATTACTCCTTGGCTTATCTACGAGAACTAGCTAAGACGACTATGGATGGGACGACTGCTTTGGGTCTTGTAAAAGTGGCAGAGGAAATTGGTTTTGAAACGCGGGCTATCAAGGCGGATATGACGCTCTTTGATCTGCCTGATTTGACCTTTCCTTTTGTAGCCCATGTGCTCAAGGAAGGGAAATTGCTCCACTACTATGTGGTGATAGGTCAGGATAAAAAGCACATTCATATCGCTGATCCGGATCCTGGTGTCAAGCTGACTAAGATTTCCCGTGAGCGATTTGCGCAAGAATGGACAGGAGTCAGTCTCTTTATGGCTCCGTCTCCAGACTATAAACCTCATAAGGAGAAAAAACAGGGGCTCCTATCCTTCTTGCCAATCTTACTCAAACAGCGTGGATTGATTGCTAATATCGTCCTAGCGACTTTGTTGGTGACTTTGATCAATATCGTGGGTTCCTATTATCTCCAGTCTATCATTGACAGTTACGTACCAGATCAGATGCGTTCGACCTTGGGCATTATCTCAATAGGACTAGTCATCGTCTATATTCTCCAGCAGATTTTGTCCTATGCGCAAGAATACCTCTTACTTGTTCTGGGTCAACGGTTGTCCATCGATGTGATTTTGTCCTACATCAAGCATGTTTTTCACCTGCCAATGTCCTTTTTTGCGACACGCAGGACAGGAGAAATCGTGTCTCGTTTTACGGACGCTAACAGTATCATCGACGCGCTAGCTTCGACCATTCTGTCGATTTTCCTAGATGTGTCGACGATTTTGATTATCTCGCTTGTCTTGTTTTCACAAAATATGACGCTCTTTTTCATTAGTTTACTTGCGCTTCCCATCTATACAGTGATTATCTTTGCTTTTATGAAGCCTTTTGAAAAGATGAATCGGGACACTATGGAAGCCAATGCGGTTCTGTCTTCTTCTATCATCGAGGACATCAACGGTATTGAGACCATTAAATCTTTGACCAGTGAGAGTTCGCGCTATCAAAAGATTGACAAGGAATTTGTGGCTTATCTGAAAAAATCTTTTACCTATAGTCGGGCAGAAAGCCAGCAAAAGGCTCTGAAAAAAGTTGCCCAGCTCCTGCTCAATGTTGCTGTTCTCTGGATGGGAGCAGTTCTTGTCATGGATGGGAAAATGAGTTTGGGCCAGCTGATTACCTATAATACCTTGCTTGTTTATTTTACCAATCCTTTGGAAAATATCATCAACCTGCAAACCAAGCTTCAGACAGCGCAGGTTGCTAATAATCGCTTAAATGAGGTGTATCTAGTAGCTTCGGAGTTTGAGGAGAAGAAAACAGTCGAAGATTTGAGCATGATGAAGGGGGATATGACCTTTAAGCAGGTTCACTATAAGTATGGCTATGGTCGTGATGTCTTGTCGGATATCAATTTGACCATTCCGCAAGGGTCTAAGATGGCTTTTGTGGGGATTTCAGGGTCAGGAAAGACCACCTTGGCCAAGATAATGGTTAATTTTTACGACCCAAGTCAGGGAGAGATTAGTCTGGGTGGTGTCAATCTCAATCAGATTGATAAAAAAGCCTTGCGCCAGTATATCAACTATCTACCTCAACAGCCCTATGTCTTTAACGGAACGATTTTGGAGAATCTGCTCCTTGGGGCCAAGGAGGGAACGACTCAGGAAGACATCTTACGAGCAGTTGAGTTAGCTGAGATTCGGGAGGATATCGAGCGGATGCCGCTGAATTATCAGACAGAATTAACTTCAGATGGGGCAGGTATTTCTGGTGGGCAACGGCAGAGAATCGCTCTGGCGCGTGCTCTCTTGACGGATGCACCTGTCTTGATCTTGGACGAGGCGACTAGCAGTTTGGATATTTTGACAGAAAAGCGGATTGTGGATAATCTCATGGCTTTAGACAAGACCTTGATTTTCATCGCCCACCGTTTGACCATTGCTGAGCGGACAGAGAAGGTTGTTGTTTTGAATCAGGGCAAAATTGTCGAAGAAGGTACCCATGCAGACTTGCTTGCACAGAATGGCTTTTACGCCCATTTGGTGAATAGCTAGAAAGAGGAGAAGATGAAACCAGAATTTTTAGAAAGTGCGGAGTTTTATAATCGTCGTTACCATAATTTTTCCAGTCGGGTGATTTTACCTATGTCGCTTCTGCTCGTGTTTCTGTTAGGATTTGCAGTTTTTGCAGAGAAGGAAATTAGTTTGTCTACCAGAGCCACTGTCGAGCCTAGTCGAATCATTGCCAACATCCAGTCGACTAGTAATCAACGTATTGTGGCCAATTATCTCGAAGAGAACAAGTTGGTCAAGCAAGGGGAACTACTCGTTGAGTACCAGCAAGGGGCGGAGGCTGTCCAGGTTGAGGCATATGCCAGTCAATTGGAGATGCTAAAGGATCAAAAAAAGCAGTTGGGGTATTTGCAATCTAGTTTGAAAGAGGGGAGTGATCAATTTCCAGAGGCGGATAAGTTTGGTTACCAGGAGATGTTTCGAGATTATATCAGCCAAGCGAATGGTCTAAGAAGTAATGTTTCTCAGCAAAATGCTAACATCTCCTCGCAGAATGCAGCAGCAAGTCAGAGTCAGGCTGAGATTGGCAATCTTATCAGCCAAACAGAGGAAAAAATCCGAGACTACAAAACAGCTAAATCAGCGATTGAAAAAGGAGATCAACTGGATAGTCAGAATCCAGCCTACTCTTTTTACCAAACCTATAAAAACCAAGGTGAAGAAGATCCGCAAGCTAAATCGCAAGTTATTGCGCAAGTGGATGCACAAATTGCCCAACTAGAGTCTAGTTTAGCTACCTATCGTGTACAATATGCGGGTTCTGGAGCTCAACAGGCCCACGCAACGGGACTGGATAGTCAACTGGAATCACTCAAATCTCAGCACTTAGTTAAAGTCGGTCAGGAATTAACTCTTCTAGATCAGAAAATTTTGGAGGCGGAATCAGGTAAGAAAGTCCAAGGAGGTTTGCTGGACAAGGGGAAAATTACAGCAAGTGAGGATGGGGTGCTTCACCTTAATCCTGAGACCAGTGAATCTACGATGGTTGCAGAAGGGAGCCTGCTCGCTCAACTCTACCCAGCCTTGGAAAAAGAAGGTAAAACTAAACTCACGGCTTATCTTAGTTCAAAAGATGTTGCAAGGCTCAAGGTCGGTGATTCTGTTCGTTTCACTACAAGCAAGGATGCCAATAAAGAACTCGTTCTTGTTTCTGCGATTACGAATATTGATGCGACAGCTACCAAGACTGAAAAGGGCAATTTCTTTAAAATAGAGGCGGAGACCAGTCTGACTCCTGAACAGGCAGAAAGTCTTCGCTATGGTTCAGAAGGGCGTTTGACGCTAATCACAGGGAAGAAAAGCTATTTGCGCTATTATTGGGATCAATTTTTGAACAGAGAATAATGTTCGTCTTTTTTCGAGATAACTGATTGAAAAACTGTAAGACAAAGGTGTTTTGCAGTTTTTTCTTTACGCAACAAGCGCTATTTTGTTAATGGTTCGTAAAAATCTTGAATTTTTGTTTGTTTTGTGGTAGAATGTGCTCAAGTAATACGAAAGGCGAACTTTAAAATGTCAAAAAAATTGATCTATTCGGGAAAAGCCAAGGATATCTATACAACTGAGGATGAAAATCTCATTATTTCAACTTACAAGGACCAGGCGACTGCTTTCAATGGTGTCAAGAAGGAGCAGATTGCGGGTAAAGGAGTCTTGAATAATCAGATTTCATCTTTTATTTTTGAAAAGTTAAATGCTGCTGGTGTAGCGACTCACTTTGTGGATAAGCTTTCAGATACAGAGCAACTCAATAAAAAGGTGGAGATTATTCCTTTGGAAGTTGTGCTTCGCAACTATACGGCTGGTTCCTTTTCAAAACGTTTTGGCGTAGAAGAAGGTATCGCATTTGAGACTCCGATTGTCGAATTTTACTATAAAAATGATGATTTGGATGATCCCTTTATCAATGACGAGCATGTGAAATTCCTTAAAATTGCGGATGACCAGCAGATTGCCTACTTGAAGGAAGAAACGCGTCGTATCAATGAGCTCTTGAAAGCCTGGTTTGCTGAGATTGGTCTTAAATTGATTGACTTTAAGCTAGAGTTCGGTTTTGATAAGGATGGTAAGATTATCTTGGCAGACGAATTTTCGCCAGATAACTGCCGTTTGTGGGATGCAGATGGCAACCACATGGACAAGGATGTTTTCCGTAGAGGACTCGGAGAATTGACAGATGTTTATGAGATTGTCTGGGAAAAGTTGCAAGGTTTAAAAATAACACCTTCAAGGTCATTTGTGAACATTGCAAGAGCTGAAATAAAGGAATAAGAATTGATGAATAAACGTATTTTTGTTGAGAAAAAGGCTGATTTTCAGGTCAAGTCAGAGAGTTTGGTGAGAGAGCTCCAGCACAACTTGGGACTTTCAACTTTGAAAAGTATTCGCATCGTGCAAGTTTATGATGTCTTTGACTTGGCAGAGAATTTGTTTGCGCCTGCAGAAAAACATATCTTCTCTGAGCAGGTGACAGACCATGTCTTGGATGAAGCGGCTGTGCAGGCTGATCTTGTCAATTATGCATTCTTTGCCATTGAAAGTTTGCCAGGACAGTTTGACCAGCGTGCAGCTTCTTCACAGGAAGCCTTGCTTTTGCTTGGTAGCTCAAGTGATGTAACGGTTAATACGGCTCAACTTTACTTGGTTAATAAAGATATTGATGCGACTGAGTTGGAAGCGGTCAAGAACTACCTGCTCAATCCAGTGGATTCACGTTTCAAGGACATCACGGCAGGGATTGCTAAGCAGGAATTTTCAGAGTCAGACAAGACCATTCCAAAATTGACCTTCTTTGAAAGCTATACATCGGAAGACTTTGCCCGCTACAAGGCTGAGCAAGGGATGGCTATGGAAGTGGATGATTTGCTCTTTATCCAAAACTATTTCAAGTCAATCGGGCGTGTGCCGACGGAAACAGAGCTCAAGGTTTTGGACACTTACTGGTCTGACCACTGCCGTCACACGACTTTTGAGACAGAGTTGAAACAGATTGATTTCTCAGCTTCTAAGTTCCAAAAACAATTGCAGGCGACCTATGATAAATATATCGCTATGCGCGAGGAATTAGGCCGTTCTGAAAAACCACAAACCTTGATGGATATGGCGACTATTTTCGGTCGTTATGAGCGTGCTAATGGACGTTTGGATGACATGGAAGTGTCAGACGAAATCAATGCCTGCTCGGTTGAAATCGAAGTGGACGTTGATGGTGTCAAGGAACCTTGGCTCCTCATGTTTAAAAATGAAACCCACAACCACCCAACGGAGATTGAGCCATTTGGTGGAGCGGCTACTTGTATCGGTGGCGCCATTCGTGACCCGTTGTCAGGCCGTTCATACGTTTACCAAGCTATGCGTATCTCAGGTGCTGGAGATATTACAGCACCGATTTCAGAAACTCGCGCTGGTAAATTGCCGCAACAAGTTATTTCGAAAACAGCGGCTCATGGTTATTCTTCATATGGGAACCAAATTGGTCTTGCAACGACTTACGTTCGTGAATATTTCCACCCAGGCTTTGTAGCTAAACGCATGGAGCTTGGTGCAGTTGTCGGTGCAGCTCCCAAGGGCAACGTTGTCCGTGAAAAACCGGAAGCGGGGGATGTCATTATCCTTCTCGGTGGTAAGACTGGACGTGATGGTGTTGGTGGTGCGACAGGTTCTTCTAAGGTTCAAACAGTTGAATCGGTTGAAACAGCTGGTGCTGAGGTTCAAAAAGGGAATGCCATTGAAGAACGCAAGATTCAACGTCTTTTCCGTAATGGCGATGTCACTCGTCTCATCAAGAAGTCCAACGACTTTGGAGCAGGTGGTGTCTGTGTAGCTATTGGTGAATTGGCAGACGGTCTGGAAATCGACCTCAACAAAGTGCCTCTTAAATACCAAGGCCTGAATGGCACAGAAATTGCTATCTCTGAATCACAAGAACGGATGGCAGTTGTGGTGCGTCCTGAAGACGTAGATACCTTCGTTGCGGAATGTAATAAAGAAAATATTGATGCTGTTGTGGTTGCGACAGTGACTGAAAAACCAAATCTAGTTATGCACTGGAATGGTGAAACGATTGTTGACTTGGAACGTCGTTTCCTTGATACCAATGGTGTGCGTGTCGTTGTCGATGCCAAGGTTGTGGACAAGGATGTCAAGCTCCCAGAAGAGCGCAAGACAAGCGCTGAAGCCCTTGAAGCTGATACTCTTGCAGTCTTGGCTGACCTTAACCATGCGAGTCAAAAAGGCTTGCAGACCATCTTTGATAGCTCGGTTGGTCGTTCAACGGTCAATCACCCACTTGGTGGTCGCTATCAACTCACACCAACTGAAGCTTCTGTTCAGAAATTGCCAGTTCAACACGGAGTAACTCATACTGCGTCTGTTATGGCCCAAGGATTTAACCCTTATGTGGCAGAATGGTCTCCATATCATGGCGCTGCTTATGCGGTTATCGAAGCGACTGCTCGTTTGGTGGCTACTGGTGCCAACTGGTCCAAGGCTCGTTTCTCTTATCAAGAATACTTCGAGCGGATGGACAAGCAAGCAGAGCGTTTTGGTCAGCCAGTAGCAGCTCTCCTAGGTTCTATCGAAGCACAAATCCAGCTTGGCTTGCCATCTATCGGTGGTAAGGATTCTATGTCTGGTACTTTTGAAGAATTGACTGTACCGCCAACCTTGGTTGCCTTTGGGGTGACGACGGCAGATAGCCGTAAGGTCCTCTCTCCTGAGTTCAAGACTGCTGGTGAAAACATCTACTACATCCCAGGTCAAGCTCTAGCACAAGAGATTGACTTTGATCTTATCAAGTCTAATTTTGCTCAATTTGAAGCCATCCAAGCTGAACACAAAGTAACATCTGCATCAGCTGTTAAATATGGTGGTGTCCTTGAAAGCTTGGCTCTTGCTACCTTTGGGAACCATATCGGTGCAGAGGTGAACTTGCCTGAACTTGAGACAGCTTTGACAGCTCAATTGGGCGGATTTGTCTTCACATCTCCTGAAGAAATCGCTGGAGTGAAGAAAATCGGTCAAACAAGCATAGACTTTACACTGATTGTCAACGGTGTGAAGCTAGATGGACAGAAACTTGACAGTGCCTTCCAAGGAAAACTGGAAGAAGTTTACCCAACTGAATTTGCCCAAGCTAAAGAATTGGCTGAAGTGCCAGCTGTCGCTTCTAACGCAGTCATAAAAGCCAAAGAAACTATTGAAAAACCGGTGGTTTACATCCCAGTATTCCCAGGAACCAACTCAGAATATGATTCAGCAAAAGCTTTTGAAAAAGAAGGTGCAGAAGTCAACTTGGTGCCATTCGTGACCTTGAATGAAGAAGAAATTGTCAAGTCAGTTGAAACTATGGTTGACAATATCGGCAAGGCTAATATCCTTTTCTTCGCGGGTGGTTTCTCAGCTGCGGATGAGCCGGATGGATCAGCTAAGTTTATCGTCAACATCCTGCTCAATGAAAAAGTGCGTGCTGCGATTGATAGTTTTATCGCTCGTGGTGGCTTGATTATTGGTATCTGTAATGGGTTCCAAGCCTTGGTCAAATCAGGTCTTCTTCCATACGGAAACTTCGAGGATGCAAGCAGCACTAGTCCAACCCTCTTCTACAATGATGCCAACCAGCACGTAGCTAAGATGGTGGAAACGCGAATTGCCAATACCAACTCACCATGGTTGGCTGGAGTACAAGTGGACGATATCCATGCCATCCCAGTATCGCACGGTGAAGGGAAGTTTGTCGTGACAGCTGAGGAATTCGCAGAGCTTCGTGACAATGGTCAAATCTTTAGCCAATACGTTGACTTTGAAGGTAAACCAAGCATGGATTCTAAGTACAATCCGAATGGTTCGGTAAATGCCATCGAAGGAATTACCAGCAAGAATGGTCAAATCATCGGTAAGATGGGACACTCAGAACGTTATGAAGACGGTCTTTTCCAAAACATCCCAGGAAATAAAGACCAGCACCTGTTCGCGTCGGCTGTGCGTTATTTCACAGGGAAATAAAAGGTATAAAAAATGACATACGAAGTAAAATCTCTTAATGAAGAATGTGGTGTTTTCGGTATCTGGGGACATCCAGATGCTGCTAAATTGACCTATTTTGGTCTCCATAGTCTTCAGCACCGTGGTCAGGAGGGGGCAGGAATCCTCTCAAATGATCAGGGACAATTGAAGCGTCATCGTGATATGGGGCTTTTATCAGAAGTCTTCAAAAATCCAGCTAATTTGGATAAATTGACTGGTACGAGCGCGATTGGGCATGTTCGTTATGCGACGGCTGGCGAAGCTTCTGTAGATAATATCCAGCCCTTCCTTTTTCGCTTTCATGATATGCAGTTTGGACTTGCTCACAATGGAAATCTGACCAATGCCGAATCGCTCAAGAAAGAATTGGAACAAAGAGGAGCTATTTTCAGTTCAACTTCGGACTCGGAAATCTTGGCTCACCTCATTCGTCGGAGTCACAATCCGAACTTGATGGGCAAAATCAAGGAGGCGCTCAGCCTTGTCAAAGGTGGCTTTGCTTATATCCTGCTGTTTGAGGATAAGTTGATTGCTGCGCTTGATCCTAATGGCTTCCGTCCGCTTTCTATCGGAAAAATGGCCAACGGAGCGGTGGTGGTTTCGTCTGAAACCTGTGCCTTTGAAGTCATCGGTGCTGAGTGGATTCGCGATGTAAAACCAGGGGAAATTGTAATCGTGGATGACAATGGGATTCAGTATGATAGCTATACGAATGATACCCAGTTGGCGATTTGCTCTATGGAGTATATCTACTTTGCCCGTCCTGACTCTAACATCCATGGGGTCAATGTCCATACAGCTCGCAAACGTATGGGGGCCCAATTGGCGCGTGAATTCAAGCATGAAGCGGATATTGTTGTTGGTGTACCAAATTCCTCGCTGAGCGCAGCTATGGGATTTGCAGAAGAATCTGGTCTACCAAATGAAATGGGTCTGATCAAAAACCAATACACCCAACGTACCTTTATCCAACCGACTCAAGAATTGCGTGAGCAAGGGGTGCGGATGAAGCTATCAGCCGTTTCTGGTGTTGTCAAAGGTAAACGTGTGGTGATGATTGATGATTCCATTGTTCGTGGGACAACCTCTCGCCGTATCGTTCAGCTTTTGAAAGAAGCAGGTGCGTCCGAGGTTCACGTTGCTATTGGGAGCCCTGCGCTAGCTTATCCATGTTTCTATGGAATTGATATCCAGACGCGTCAGGAGTTGATTGCGGCCAATCATACGGTAGAAGAAACCTGCCAAATCATTGGTGCGGATAGCCTGACCTATCTTTCGATTGATGGCTTGATTGATTCTATCGGCATCGAAACAGATGCGCCGAACGGTGGTCTTTGTGTCGCTTACTTTGACGGCGACTACCCAACTCCTCTCTACGATTATGAGGAAGAATATCGTAGAAGCTTGGGGGATAAGACCAGTTTTTACAAATAGACGGATAAAGGCTCTCCATTAAAGGAAAGGAAGAGGAAAAAAGATGACAAATAAAAATGCTTATGCGCAATCCGGTGTGGATGTTGAAGCGGGTTATGAAGTTGTTGAACGAATCAAAAAGCACGTGGCTCGTACGGAGCGTGCGGGTGTTATGGGAGCTCTTGGTGGTTTCGGTGGCATGTTTGACCTTTCAAAAACTGGTATCAAAGAACCCGTCTTGATTTCAGGGACTGACGGTGTCGGGACCAAGCTCATGTTGGCCATCAAGTATGATAAGCATGATACGATTGGGCAAGACTGTGTGGCCATGTGTGTCAACGATATTATCGCTGCAGGTGCGGAGCCTCTTTACTTCCTTGACTACGTCGCGACAGGGAAGAATGAACCAGCTAAACTAGAACAAGTGGTTGCTGGTGTGGCTGAAGGTTGTGTGAAGGCAGGCGCTGCCCTCATCGGTGGGGAAACGGCTGAGATGCCTGGTATGTACAGCGAAGATGACTACGACTTGGCTGGTTTTGCAGTCGGTGTGGCTGAAAAATCTCAAATTATAGACGGCTCAAAGGTGTCTGAAGGCGATGTTCTTCTCGGACTTGCCTCAAGTGGGATTCACTCAAATGGTTACTCTCTCGTTCGTCGTGTTTTTGCGGACTACACAGGTGAGGAAGTCTTGCCGGAATTGGAAGGCAAGAAACTCAAGGAAGTCCTTCTTGAGCCGACTCGTATCTATGTCAAAGCTGTCTTGCCACTCATCAAGGAAGAGTTAGTCAACGGCATTGCCCACATCACAGGTGGCGGCTTTATCGAGAATGTTCCTCGTATGTTTGCGGCTGACCTAGCTGCGGAAATTGAAGAAGACAAGGTTCCAGTCCTTCCTATTTTCAAAGCTCTTGAAAAATACGGTGAAATCAAGCATGAAGAAATGTTTGAAATCTTCAATATGGGTGTGGGACTCATGCTGGCAGTTAGCCCTGAAAATGTAGGTCGCGTCAAGGAATTGCTGGATGAACCAGTCTATGAAATTGGTCGCATCGTCAAGAAAGAAAACGAAAGTGTCATCATCAAATGAAAAAAATAGCGGTTTTTGCCTCTGGTAATGGCTCAAATTTTCAGGTGATTGCTGAAGAATTTCCGGTGGAGTTTGTCTTTTCAGACCATCGTGACGCCTATGTGCTAGAGCGTGCAGAAAAGCTCGGCGTCCTGTCCTATGCTTTTGAACTCAAAGAGTTTGAGAACAAGGCGGACTACGAAGCTGCTCTTGTCGAGCTCTTGGAAGAACACCAGATTGACTTGGTTTGCCTCGCTGGCTACATGAAAATCGTTGGGCCAACCTTACTTGGAGCCTATGAGGGGCGTATTATCAATATCCATCCAGCCTACCTGCCCGAATTTCCAGGAGCTCATGGGATTGAGGATGCTTGGAATGCTGGGGTTGCTGAGAGCGGCGTGACCATTCACTGGGTGGACTCTGGTGTGGATACAGGAAAGGTTATCAAGCAAGTCCGTGTGCCACGTCTAGCTGATGATACCATCGAAAGCTTTGAAGCTCGTATTCATGAGGTAGAGTACAAGTTGTATCCAGAGGTTATTAGAGAATTGTTGGATAAGTAAATGAAAGGAAATAACATGACTAAACGCGCCTTAATCAGCGTCTCAGACAAAGCGGGCATTGTTGAATTTGCCCAAGAACTCAAAAAACTGGGTTGGGATATCATCTCGACAGGTGGAACCAAGGTTGCCCTTGACAATGCAGGGGTTGAGACCATTGCCATCGATGATGTGACGGGCTTCCCAGAGATGATGGATGGCCGTGTTAAGACCCTCCATCCAAATATTCACGGTGGACTTTTGGCTCGTCGTGACTTGGATCGCCATTTGGAAGCGGCTAAGGACAATCAGATCGAGCTCATTGACCTTGTAGTGGTCAACCTCTATCCTTTCAAGGAAACCATTCTCAAACCAGATGTGACTTATGCGGATGCCGTTGAAAATATCGATATCGGTGGGCCATCAATGCTTCGTTCAGCAGCGAAGAACCACGCCAGCGTGACAGTTGTGGTAGACCCTGCTGACTATGCTGTGGTTTTGGATGAATTGTCAGCCAAGGGCGAAACTACTTACGAAACTCGCCAACGGTTGGCAGCAAAAGTATTCCGTCACACAGCGGCTTACGATGCCTTGATTGCAGAGTATTTTACAGCTCAGGTCGGCGAAAGCAAACCTGAAAAACTCACTTTAACCTATGACCTCAAACAAGCTATGCGCTATGGGGAAAATCCTCAACAGGATGCGGACTTCTACCAAAAAGCCTTGCCGACTGACTACTCGATTGCTTCAGCGAAACAGCTTAACGGTAAGGAATTGTCCTTCAACAATATCCGTGATGCGGATGCAGCTATCCGTATTATCCGTGATTTTAAAGACCGTCCAACCGTTGTGGCTCTCAAACACATGAACCCATGTGGAATTGGTCAAGCTGACGACATCGAGACTGCTTGGGACTATGCTTATGAGTCTGACCCAGTGTCTATCTTTGGTGGAATTGTCGTCCTTAACCGTGAGGTGGATGCTGCGACTGCTGAGAAGATGCACGGCGTTTTCCTCGAGATCATCATCGCACCGAGCTATACGGATGAAGCGCTAGCCATTTTGACCAACAAAAAGAAAAACTTGCGTATCCTTGCCTTGCCATTCGACGCTCAAGATGCTAGTGAGGTAGAGGCAGAATACACAGGCGTGGTTGGTGGACTTCTGGTACAAAACCAAGACGTGGTCAAGGAAAGCCCAGCTGACTGGCAAGTGGTGACCAAGCGCCAGCCAACCGAGACAGAAGCGACTGCTCTTGAATTTGCTTGGAAGGCTATCAAGTATGTGAAATCAAACGGGATCATCGTGACGAATGACCACATGACACTTGGCGTTGGCCCAGGTCAAACCAACCGTGTGGCTTCAGTCCGTATCGCTATTGACCAAGCTAAAGACCGCCTTGACGGCGCTGTGCTTGCTTCCGATGCCTTCTTCCCGTTTGCAGATAACGTGGAAGAAATCGCCAAAGCAGGTATCAAAGCCATCATCCAACCAGGTGGATCTGTCCGTGACCAAGAATCCATTGAAGCTGCGGACAAATACGGCTTGACTATGGTCTTCACAGGAGTAAGACATTTTAGACATTAAGAAGACAAAAGGGAAGAAAACAGTTTCTTTCCTTTTTTTGAAATTAAGTAATAGATTAATAAAAAATTATGAGAAGCGAAACTTGTTGGTAGGTTAGAAAAACATCATAATTTTAGAATAAAGGTAGGTGATAAATAAAGTTATGATAAATCGTGTTAGAAGTAGATATTTTTGATATAATGAATGTTAGAAGGGCGAAATTAAGGAGGGGATTAATTTGGAAATTAAAAAAAATTATTTAATAAATAGATTTTTTTCCAGAAATACTATAAAAAACCTCGTACAAAATAAAAAAGATCCAATTTTTGAGTGTGTATCGCAGCATCATAAATTAGGTAATAATTTGTCTATAATTCAAAATACTTATATGAAACTCTCTCAATCGTATAGAAATGAATATTTTTATAAAAATACGTTGTTAAATAAATTATTATTAGGGGTACATAGTATAAATACTACTACTGCTTTGACTGAAATACCTGTTGGAAATGCAAAACCAGATTTTATTTTAATAAATGGAAAAGCTGTGGTATATGAAATCAAAACTGAATTTGACAATTTTGACAGGTTAGAAAATCAAATCACAGAATACTATAGAGCATTTAATCACGTTGCAATTGTTACTCATGAAAAAAATGTAAATTTAGCTTTGGAGAAGATTAGGTTGTTAAAAAAACCTGTAGGTCTTTATGTGCTCCAAAGAAACAGCAAAATTAAAACAATAATTAAACCAGAGAAGTACAATACTGATTTAGATAGGGAAATAATTTTTAAAATACTTCGTAAGGGGGAATATGAAAATATTATTGAGAAACATTTTAATTCGTTACCAGATGTGTCTCAATTTGAGTATTATGACGTTTGTAAATTATTAACCAAAAAGATTCCATTGGAACAGTTTTATTCGGATTTTCTTATGGAATTGAAGAAGAGGAATTCAATAGATAAAGATTTATTTGCAGATGTTCCTTATGAACTTAAATTTTTGGTGTATTTCATGAATTTTAAACCTAAGGATTTTAAGGCATTAAAGCAATTTTTAGATGAATAAAGGAGTATTTATATGTATTTTCCATATTTGAGAGGAAGGCAGTATGAGTTAATTGCTCTTAGAGAATTGTTAGAAAATAATAAATTAGGAAGCGCTGTAATTCCAATTATTGAACCGGTAAGATTATCTCCTACACTGGTAAGTACTTTGGAGGGTTTTAAAGATAAGAGGCAGAAATGTTCCATTGTAATGAATCCAGGTGTAGGATCTTTTTTGGAGGAATATAGCGATTTTTCTAAAAGTAATCTTGCTACTCGATTGGATAGTTTGATTGATGAAAGTGAGAATTTTTATTATGTTTCGTTGATGAGTAAGGATTATAGTTTAGAAGATAATTTTAAGTCTATTGCGGATATTGGCAAACAAATAACAGTATGTAAGAAGCCCGATGATTTACAAGGATATAGTAAAAATTATATGGATCAAGAGACGGCGTATAATTTTATTTCAGAAATAGGAAGACTAAAAAGAGAAGTTCAGGGAAATAAAGTCAAGATTATTGACAATTTTGTTAAATTAGCAAGAAATACAGATTATTCAGACAAAGATGATGAATTCTTCTCAGATGATCATAAATATTTTATAGAAGATGAATATAAGGGATTTTCTGACTATTCCATTGTAGGGGAGGAGTATAGTGAATCAGGCTTTGCTCCTTATGCTGTTGCTATCCACATCGTTTATTTTGATTCTGATGAAAATCTAAGAATTCACCATTTTGTATCAGAAACAAACCAAGATCCAACAAACCCAGCTGGTAAGTTTAAGGAAGCACTTGAAAAATTAATTACATTTGTCAATGAGGGCCGAGTGGAAAGAACGCTGGCGATAAATGAATTTGAAAAATTGTATAAAACGGGTTCTTATCCAGGTCTTGGAACAGTAAAGAAATTGTCCATTATGCATCATATTGAATTGGTTAGTAAGTATCTTGACCGGAGCAGTGGAGACAGTGAATGAAAATTTGTAAAGATTGTTCTGCAGATGAGATTCTTAAAAACGAAGTTAATATAGCTGAAAGGCAAGCTAGCTGTGATATTTGTTCAAATAATAATGTTTGTGTTTATGATACACAGTATGACGACTATTTAATTCCATTTTTGAGCTCTCTCGTTTCCATTTTTTCTCCAGTAGATAAAATAGAAAATTTCCCAGTTGGGCAAGAAACGCTTCTAAAAACAGAAATAGCTGCAAATTGGAATATATTTACTACTAAAGATGAGTTCAAGATTCACCAAATGATTTCTGAGATTTGTAAAAATCTATTCGAAGAAAGTCCTGAATTGTTAACACACCCTGTTGGAGTAAAGCAGATGTATGACCCAATCTATTTACAAGAACATTCATTGTTCAGTAAGAGTTGGGAACTCTTTGTTGATGATATTAAATATAACAACCGTTTTCATTCAAATCAAATTAATAAATGTATTTTAAAAAAGTATTGTGAAGCGATCCAAAAGACTTATTCAGAAGGAGAACAATTCTATAGGTGTAGGATTTCAAAGGACGGGAAACAATTTGAATCAGAAGATATAGGAGCGCCACCTAAAGGTAAATCTGCTGACGGAAGGGCTAATTCTAAAGGAGTTGCTGTGCTTTATTTAGGTGATTCAGAAACGACAACAATACATGAAACAAGAACAGGGCTATATGACCATGTATGTATTGGAACTTTTAAGTTAAATTCCTCCATAACGGTCATTGATTTTAAAAAAATAAATGAAATTAGCCCTTTTCAAGATGGAATTATTGATGATATTGCTGAATTAGCGATTAATAAAAAACATCTAGAAAAGATCGATTCTGAGATGGGGAGAGTAATGAGAAAGTCTGATGACATTCTAGATTATATACCTACTCAATACATAGCTGATTTTGTGAAATCTCTAACCAAACCAATTTCTGGAGAATTAATTTATCAAGGAATTGAATTTCGTAGCGTTATGAATCCCGAAGGGTTCAATTTAGCTATATTTACGCCAGATTGTTTTGAGGTAACTGATATAAGGATGAAACGAATAAATCATATTTCTTATAGCTGGTAAGTTTAATACCTGACGAAGCTTTTCTACATGTTTTAGAAATATTCCGTACTCAATACCGCCTTGTTTTATAATGAGGCGGTATTGAGTGTTTAAAGACTAAAAATGGAATAGGCTCAGTAAGTTTACTCGATGTTGTATTTTTCTCGCAAATATAATTAGATTAAAACGAACGTTTATGATATAATGCTAGTAAATAATTCGCAAAAGAGGTTGAGAGATGAAGCTGTTAGTTGTTGGCTCGGGTGGTCGTGAACATGCGATTGCAAAGAAGTTGCTTGAATCAAAAGACGTTGAAAATGTCTTTGTAGCTCCTGGAAATGACGGGATGACTCTGGATGGTCTGGAATTAGTGAATATCTCTATTTCCGAACATTCTAAGTTAATTGAGTTTGCAAAGGCCAACGATATTGCTTGGACCTTCATCGGGCCAGATGATGCCCTTGCTGCTGGTATCGTGGATGATTTTAACAAAGCTGGGCTCAAGGCTTTTGGTCCGACTAGGGCTGCAGCGGAGCTGGAGTGGTCCAAGGATTTTGCTAAGGAAATCATGGTTAAATACGGTGTTCCGACAGCAGCCTATGGCACATTTTCAGATTTCGAGGAGGCCAAGGCTTATATCGAGGAGAAAGGTGCTCCTATCGTAGTCAAGGCAGACGGTTTGGCCCTTGGGAAAGGTGTCGTCGTTGCGGAGACAGTCGAGCAAGCGGTCGAAGCCGCTCATGAGATGCTTTTGGACAATAAGTTCGGTGACTCAGGCGCGCGTGTGGTCATCGAGGAATTCCTTGATGGGGAAGAGTTCTCCCTCTTTGCCTTTGTCAATGGGGACAAGTTCTACATCATGCCAACGGCTCAGGACCATAAACGTGCCTATGATGGCGACAAGGGCCCTAACACGGGTGGTATGGGAGCTTATGCGCCAGTTCCTCACTTGCTACAGAGCGTGGTTGACACAGCAGTGGAGACTATTGTCAAGCCGGTTCTTGAAGGGATGATCAAAGAAGGTCGTCCGTATCTTGGTGTCCTTTACGCGGGGCTTATCTTGACAGTAGACGGACCTAAGGTTATCGAGTTCAACGCTCGGTTCGGAGATCCAGAAACTCAGATTATCCTGCCTCGTCTGACCTCCGATTTTGCACAAAATATCACGGATATCCTCGATAGCAAGGAGCCGAACATCACTTGGACGGATAAGGGTGTGACTCTGGGCGTGGTTGTCGCATCCAAGGGCTACCCGCTAGACTACGAAAAGGGTGTCAAGTTGCCAGCCAAAACCGATGGCGACATCATCACCTACTACGCAGGGGCTAAGTTTGCGGAAAATAGCAGAGCATTGCTATCAAATGGCGGACGTGTCTATATGCTCGTCACCACAGCAGACACCGTCAAAGACGCCCAAGATACCATCTATCAAGAACTCTCCCAACAAAACACAGAAGGTCTCTTTTACCGAACAGATATCGGAAGCAAGGCTATTAAGTAAAGATATAAGAATAACGCGACGAAGTCGCCAAATACGCTAATGGTCGTTTGATTTGCGAGCATTAGCGAGCTGATATAGAGCAATCACCGCCGTTGTGAAAGAACGATTGCTTATAAGCCAATCGTTCAGGGAAATCGGAAGACTTTGGGCTTCCGATTTAGGCACGAGACACCTTTGGTGGCTGCTGCCGTCCCTCACAACTTAAGGTGATTGAAAAAAGAAAGGAAAGAAAAGGAATATTATGACTAAACCAGTAATTTCCATCATCATGGGCTCCAAATCCGACTGGGCAACCATGCAAAAAGCCGCCGAAATCCTAGACCGCTTCGGTGTAGCCTACGAAAAGAAAGTCGTCTCTGCCCATCGCACGCCTGACCTCATGTTTCAGCATGCAGAAGAAGCCCGCAGTCGCGGCATAAAGGTCATCATCGCAGGTGCTGGTGGTGCCGCGCATTTGCCAGGAATGGTCGCAGCCAAAACAACCCTTCCTGTCATCGGTGTACCTGTCAAATCGCGCGCTCTTAGTGGCGTGGATTCGCTCTACTCTATCGTACAGATGCCAGGTGGCGTGCCTGTTGCGACGATGGCTATCGGTGAAGCAGGAGCGACAAATGCGGCCCTCTTTGCCCTCCGTCTCCTGTCAGTAGAGGATCAAGCTATCGCGACAGCGTTGGCTGATTTCGCAGAAGGGCAAGGAAAAATCGCAGAGGAGTCTACAAATGAGCTCATCTAAAACAATCGGAATTATCGGTGGTGGTCAGCTGGGGCAGATGATGGCCATTTCTGCTATCTACATGGGGCACAAGGTTATCGCGCTGGATCCTGCGGCTGATTGCCCAGCCTCTCGCGTGGCGGAAATCATCGTGGCACCTTATAACGATGTGGATGCCCTCCGTCAGTTAGCTGAGCGTTGCGATGTCCTCACCTATGAGTTTGAAAATGTCGATGCAGACGGTTTGGATGCTGTCATTAAGGATGGTCAGCTCCCTCAAGGGACAGACCTGCTCCGCATTTCTCAAAATCGTATTTTTGAAAAGAACTTTCTCTCAAACAAAGCTCAAGTCACTGTGGCACCTTACAAGGTCGTGACCTCAAGCCAAGACTTGGCAGATATTGACCTATCGAAAAACTATGTCCTCAAGACTGCTACAGGTGGCTACGATGGGCATGGACAAAAGGTTATTCGTTCAGAAGCAGACTTGGAAGAAGCCCGTGCACTAGCCGACTCAGCAGACTGTGTCTTGGAAGAATTCGTCAACTTTGACCTTGAAATTTCTGTCATCGTGTCAGGCAATGGCAAGGATGTGACAGTCTTCCCTGTTCAGGAAAATATCCATCGCAATAACATCCTTTCAAAAACTATTGTGCCAGCCCGCATTTCAGAAAGTCTAGCTGAAAAAGCCAAAGCTATGGCTGTGCAAATCGCAGAACAGCTTAATCTGTCTGGAACTCTTTGCGTGGAAATGTTTGCGACAGCTGATGACATCATCGTCAATGAAATCGCCCCACGTCCACACAACTCTGGGCATTACTCCATCGAAGCCTGTGACTTCTCTCAGTTTGACACCCATATCTTGGGTGTTCTCGGAGCACCACTGCCAGCTATCAAACTACATGCGCCTGCTGTCATGCTCAACGTCCTCGGCCAACACGTCGAGGCTGCTGAAAAGTATGTCGCAGAAAATCCAAGCGCCCACCTCCACCTGTATGGTAAAATAGAAGCGAAGCACAACCGAAAGATGGGACATGTGACTTTGTTTAGTGATGTGCCTGACAATGTGGCTGAGTTCGGGGAGGGGATTGATTTTTGAAATGACAGAAGAATTTGATGAATTGCTAGATGATGAAATAACGACCGTGACACTGACTTATACGGACGATTTGATTGTTCCAGAGATTGCGGATAGAGAGGGGATTCATATTTTAGAGAGAGCTGGCAATCAGCTAGTCCTAGAATATTCTTGTTCCGTGAAGGAAGTTAAGGATTATCTGAGTGGTTACGGCTTGCCTAGACATCCTGAGAGAATTTCATTTGAATTTTCTATACATGAAGACTCAGCAAATGATAATCTTTAAAGCTAAATGGAGACCAGTTTATGATTCAAATCATCGTAAACGCTTTTGTGGAGGAAGGAAAAGAAATCGCCGTTGTGGAAGTGCTCTTTGCCAGCAGCGACCATGAAAAAGTAAAAGCCAATATCAGGAATTAAAGATTCAATATCCAAACAATTATCTGGCTATCTATGATTCGCCATTGGATACGGATCTAAGTAGCTTGCCGCACTATCCGTCGGTAGCTATAAGCAAGGAGGAATTTGATTAGTCTATGAAAACTATCGGTCTGATTGGTGGTATGAGTTGGGAAAGTACCACATCTTACTACCAAATCATCAACGAAACCATCAAAAAAGAGCTGGGTGGCTTGCATTCAGCTAAGATTCTACTTTATAGTGTTGATTTTGCAGAGATTGAGCATTATCAGGCAGTTGGAGACTGGGAGAAAAGCGGTCAACTGTTGGCAGATATTGCTCAGCGTTTGGAGCAAGCAGGTGCGGATTTCATCGTTATTTGTACCAACACCATGCACAAGGTTGCTCCGCAGATACAAGAAAAGATTACGATTCCAATCTTGCATATTGCGCAGGCAACTGCGCAGGCCTTGTTGGCTGACGGTATTCAAAAAGTCGGCCTCCTAGGGACCAAGTACACCATGACTCAAGATTTTTACAAGGAGAAATTAATAGAGTCTGGGTTAGAAGTGCTGATTCCAGACCAAGCTGGTATTACAGAGGTCAATCGAATCATTTATGACGAACTTTGCCTAGGGAACATCAAAGAAAGCTCAAAGCAGACTTATCTTGCCGTTATAGATGATTTGAAAAAAGCAGGCGCTGAAGCTGTTATCTTGGGGTGTACCGAGATTGGCCTCCTCGTCAAGCAATCCGACACCGACCTGCCTCTCTATGACACAACAGTGATTCATGCAGAGAAAGCAGCGGAGTGGGCGGTAAATAAATGATTATAGAAGACAAGCACAACCGTAGGGTAGGGCATGTAACTTTGTTTAGTGATGCGCTAAATAGTGTGGTTGAGTTTGGGGAAGGGATTGATTTTTAGGAGAAATCTATGATACAAATCATCGTCAACGCATTTGTTGAAAAAGATAAGACTGGAGCAGTCGTCGAAGTCTTGTATGCTAGTAGTGATCACGAAAAAGTGAAAGCTAAGTACGAAGACTTGATTGCAAAATACCCTGTAAACTATTTAGCTATCTATGATTTGCCGATGGATATAGATTTAAATACACTGGATCATTATCCATCAGTGTGGATTGGGAAAGAGGAGTTTGAGTAATATGAATTGGGAAAAGATTGCGCTTTTTGTTGGTTTGATTGCAGACGCATTATCTATATATTTAGCCTTTAAAAATGATAATGAAAAAGGTATAACAGTTCAAAATTATAGTGTATATATCGAGCAGAGGAGGACAGAATATAGAAGAGAATATAAAAATACAAGTAGCTCTGCAAATTCTGAGGACATAATTATATTAATTCTTAGTGTATTGGGAATAATATTTTCATTTTCTGTAGGGATATACTTATATTTGATCTTAAAAGGATATCTTCACTTTATTATTGGATTTTTAATGCTAATTGTTGTTATGAGATTCAAAAGGTTAAATTATCCCATATCATCCTACCTTTTCCAGATTGGTATACCAATTTTTATTATAATTACAAGATTTTCTTTCACTGAGTCAACAAATCATTTTTTTGATAGTTTCTCCACCCTAAATCTAAATACAACAAAACCATTTGAATTAGGAAGTAATATAGGGGTAGTATGGAATAGTTTGTTTAGTAAAATTCTTTCGGATAATATGGTGGAAAAAATGACATTTTTTGTTATTGTTTTTGTTATTTTAGTAATAGGTTTATGCATTAGTTCATTACTAAAAAATATTGTATTTCCGAATCGTTTTAAACCAATGAAAATTGGAGAATTCATCACTTATATTTTATTGTTAATTTTTTTAATGAATATTAACAATCCTTTGGTAATTGATAGCTTTAGATCAATACTCAATAGAGTCTTAGAATTTTTTAAAGATTTTTTTAAGGGGTTTAGTAGTAAAACAAATTAGAAATCTCCATCCGATAAAATAATTTTAATCAGATTAGTAAGAATATAATAAAAAGGAACAAGGGCCCACGTATTCACCAAAACTGAATACGGGTTACGGACTTCCTTAAAACTTAAACTAAAAAATTGAAAACTAGAAAGGAAATGGGCATCTAGTTTGCAGAACTGAACCCGGGCGGAAAGCTCGGAATTTAGATAAACCTCCTAGGACGTAAGCGTCCGTCGTTGGTTTTCTAAAATTCAGTCGCTTTCTAGTCGCCCTTGGTATCTTAAACATGATCAACCGTTACTCTCGCCCTGAGATGGCGAACATTTGGAGTGAAGAAAATAAATACCGTGCTTGGCTTGAGGTGGAAATCTTGGCTGATGAGGCATGGGCTGAATTGGGAGAAATCCCTAAGGAAGATGTAGCTTTGATTCGCGAGAAGGCGGACTTTGACATCGACCGTATTTTGGAGATTGAGCAAGAGACTCGTCACGATGTGGTTGCCTTCACACGTGCGGTTTCTGAGACGCTTGGTGAAGAGCGCAAGTGGGTTCACTATGGGTTGACTTCTACCGACGTGGTGGATACTGCCTATGGTTACCTCTACAAGCAGGCCAATGACATCATCCGTTGTGACCTTGAAAACTTCACCAACATCATCGCTGACAAGGCTAAGGAGCACAAGTTCACCATCATGATGGGTCGTACCCACGGTGTGCACGCTGAACCGACAACTTTTGGTCTTAAATTAGCGACTTGGTACAGTGAAATGAAGCGTAACATCGAGCGTTTCGAGCATGCAGCTGCTGGTGTGGAAGCTGGTAAAATCTCTGGTGCGGTTGGGAACTTTGCCAACATCCCACCATTTGTAGAGCAATATGTCTGCGACAAACTGGGTATCCGTGCTCAAGAAATCTCTACACAGGTCCTTCCTCGTGACCTTCACGCTGAGTACTTTGCAGTTCTTGCTAGCATCGCGACTTCCATCGAGCGTATGGCGACTGAGATTCGTGGTCTTCAAAAATCTGAGCAACGCGAGGTCGAAGAATTCTTTGCCAAAGGGCAAAAAGGCTCATCTGCTATGCCTCACAAACGCAACCCTATCGGTTCTGAAAACATGACAGGTCTGGCGCGTGTTATCCGTGGTCACATGGTGACAGCTTATGAAAATGTTGCTCTCTGGCACGAACGTGATATTTCTCACTCATCAGCTGAGCGTATCATCACACCGGACACGACCATTTTGATTGACTACATGCTCAACCGTTTTGGAAATATCGTCAAGAACTTGACGGTCTTCCCAGAAAACATGATCCGCAACATGAACTCTACTTTTGGTCTTATCTTTAGCCAACGTGCCATGTTGACCTTGATTGAAAAAGGCATGACGCGTGAACAAGCCTACGACTTGGTGCAACCAAAAACAGCCCACTCTTGGGACAACCAAGTAGACTTCAAACCGCTTCTCGAAGCAGATCCAGAAGTGACATCACGCCTGACTCAAGAGGAAATTGATGAAATCTTCAACCCTGCATACTACACTAAACGAGTGGATGATATCTTTGAACGTATCGGACTTGGTGATTAATCCTAACAATAAAAAGCGAGATTCAATCTCGCTTTTTTGTATGCTTATCGAAAGGATTTAATCTTCTTTTCTTTTAGTGAGTCCGTAGGCTGCTAGCGTGGCCATGAGTCCTGCTGCGACCAAGCCCGCAGAGTCTTGACTTCCTGTTGCAGGGAGTTGTTTTTCATCTGCTTTGCTAGTAGTCGGTTCAGCTTGCTCAGCTTTCTCAACGGCAGTTCCGACTTCGACCACCTGAGCGACCGCTTCCTGCGATACCGCACTATTGACAAGTGTTCTTTCTTCCTTGCCGTCAGCAGTAGTGCTGACAGAGTAGAAAATCGTACGACGACCATTTACACCAGTAACGATGACTTGCGTTTGTCCTTTTGGTAATTGAGGATTTTCACGTGTCACGGTAGTGAACGGAATCTCTTCTTCTTGGATATCCAGTCTTGGTTTCACTTCGGCAGCTGGAGCAAGACCGTGTTCGTCTCCTTTGTGAGTAATAGGGGCACCGATTTCAACCACTTGGGTCACAGGTTCTTTGGTTACTTGACTATCTAGAACGGTTTCTGTTTGTTTCCCATTTTCAGTAAGGACAGAGATGTAATGAGTGCGTTCACCATCTACACCTGGTGTGATGATCTTTTTCTGACCGGCTGGGAGGTTCGGATTTTCTTTTTTGCTAACTTCAAATGGAATCTTTTCTGTTCTTGTGATGAGTTCCGGTTTGGTTTCAACATTGGCAGCTAGTTCGTTTTCATCGAGGCTTCCTGAGTGAGTTGCCGCTGGTTTGAGGCCTAGGCGGGCTGCCTTGAGTTTAGCTACGAGAGCGTCTAACTCGGCTTGTTTGCTGCGATTGAGGTTGTAGTTGAGAGCCTCTTTAGCTGCATTTAGAGCATCAAGACTTTCTTTGCTGTATCCCTCCAAGTTAGTAGGGATTTGAGCTAGCTCCTCACGGAGAGCATTGTAGTCAGCGCGGAAGTAGTCTTTGTTGTGGTCTGCAAAGGCAGTCATAAGTTCAAAGATTTCTTCTTCCTTGTACTCGGCACTTGGTTTGTCTGCCCAGATAGCAAGCATACTACCAATAGTAGGAAGGTCTACCTCTGGATACTTGGTAGAAGCAAGTTGGTTAAATGGCACTTTACCAGAGTTTTCAATCGCCTTTGATAGAGGGTAGGCTTCGTCTGCTTTGTGGTTGCCTAAAACATAGTACCAGTCTCCGTTGGTATTAAGAAGTTTGTAGCCTTTGCTTGCCAGATACTGAGGAGTTGCAAGGTTATAGCCCCACCACCCTTTAGACCAGTAAGAGATGATGACATCCTTGTCAAACTCAACATCATCCTTGTCCTCGTAGTAGAAACCATCGTTGAAGGCCATTGGTTGAAGGCCTCGTTCTTTGGCCATGGCAGCAAGAGTGTTAGAGTACTCAGCAAACTTGCCATAGAGATTGTAGTATTTTAGATAATACCAGCCTTGAGCGTTGGTAGCATCATTAGCGTATTCGTCTGTACCGTAGTTAAAGATCTTAGTCTTGCCTGCAAAGAAGTCCATGTACTTGCCGATAAGGGCTTTGACAAAGTTCATCGCTTCTTCATTTTCAAGGTCCATGGTCGTTTTTGAAACCTTATCAAAGTAGGCTTGAGGATTTTGGATACCCAATTTTTCCATAGCGACAAGCATGGCATCCATGTGACCAGGGCTGTTGATCGCTGGGATGAGTCCGAGACCTTTTGATTTTGCGTACTCGATCAATTCAGTGATTTCAGCTTGGCTAAGAGAGGTTCCGTTTGGATCATCGTAGTAAGCTTTTGTTCCTTCGATGATGGCCTTTTTGACATCGTCACTTGCATAAGTTTTGCCGTTAGCTGTGATGGTCATGTCATCAAGGAGGAAGCGAAGTCCGTCATTTCCTAGGAGAAGATGCACATCAGAGTAGCCTAGTTCGCTCGCCTTGTCTACGATGCGTTTGAGTTGGTCAAGCGTGAAGTACTTACGTCCAGCATCGATGGAGATTACCTTGTTCTTGGCAAGTTTTTCAACTTCGCGTTTCGCGTCTTCTTCTTTTTGAGCTTCTGGTGTGAAGGTCAAGTTGCTTACAGCTTCTTGGAGTTTTGCGATTGCTTGATCAATGGTGTCTTGTTGGGCACGGCTGAGGTTGCTATCAAGTGAGCGAATGGCTTTTTCAGCTTCTTTTACAGCTGCGACACTTTCTGCAGTATAGCGGTTAAGGTCTGTTGGCACTTCTTTCAGGGCTTGCTCAGCAGACTCATAGTCAGCTGCGAAGTATTCAGCATTGGCATTTGCGAAGCTACGCATGAGTTTGAAGAGGCGAGATGGTGAATAGCGTGCAGATGGGGTATCCGCCCAAGCAGCTACCATACCACCGATGAACGGAATATCTGCTCCTTCAGATTTTGGAACAGAAGTGATTGGAGTGTTCTTAATCCCATTGAGACCTTGGTCGAGGTTGTACCAGCCTTGGCCATCGGCATTTCGTCCGAGAACATAGTACCATGCATCATTGGTATTAAGGATTTGGTGGCCTTTTTCAACTAGAAGTTTAGAAGAAGCGACGTCGTATCCGCCCCATCCACCAGTCCACATAGAAACGATGATGTCTTTGTCAAAAGTTCCAAAGCTAGTGTCGCTATTGTAGTAGATACCATCGTTAAAGGCCATTGGTTTGAGACCGTGAGATTTGACGATGCGAGCAAGGTCGTTGGCGTAGACGATAAATTTATCATAACCCTTGTCAGGGAATCCATCTTCTGGATACCATTTATAGGCTTGAAGAACGCTCCAGCCTTTGGCATCTGTAGCATCATTGGCATATTCGTCTAGTCCAATATTGAAGATGTCAGATTTGCCAGCGAAGTAAGCAGCATACTTGTCGATCAGAGCTTTGGTAAATGCAACAGCCTCCTTGTTATCAAGGTCAACGGTACGAGCAGATTCCTTACCAAAGTAGTTGAAGTTCGGTTTTTGGATGCCTAGTTCTTTCATAGCATGCAAAATCGCATCCATGTGACCAGGGCTATTTACAGTTGGGATGAGACCAATACCTTTGTTTTTAGCGTAGTTGATCAAGTCCGTCATCTGACTCTCTGTCAAATGGTTGCCGTTTGGATCCTTGTAGTAGGCATCAGTTCCATTTTCGAGTGCACGTTTGACATCATCACTTGCATAGGTTTTACCATTGGCTTTGATCGTCATATCGTCTAGCATGAAACGCATGCCATCATTTCCAACTAGTAGATGAAGATCAGTATAACCGTAGTGTTTGGCTTTGTCGATGATTTCCTTGAGTTGGTCTGGGGAGAAGTACTTGCGTCCAGCGTCGATTGAGATCATTTTTCGTTTTGCCAGTTTTTCATTCACCTGAGCTGCTCGTTCCGTGCTAGGAGTGGCTACTGCAGGTGTGACGGCTTCATTTTTCTTTTCTGAAGGAGTACTTTCGGCAGGAGTTTCAGCTGGGGCAGGGCTTTCTTTCTCAGTAGTCGGAGTAGGACTAGCATTTTCTGTTACAGCTGGTGCAGTTGTTTCTTCCGTTTTTGGAGCAACTGTATGAGGAGCCTCCGTGTCTTCTTTGACATCCTCTTTTACAGATTCTTCAGCCTTTTCTTCCAGTTTTTCTGGAACCTTGGAGTCTACAGCTTCTTTGACTGCTTGTGGATTCTCCTGAATAGTTTGGACAGTTTCTTCAGCTGTTGGAGCTGGAGTAATCCCGTCGGCAGATACGACTTGTGCGCTAAAAGCAAATCCTATAAGTACAGAAGCTGCCCCAACCGCGTATTTACGAATGGAGAAGCGCTGTTTCTTTTCTAGTTTCATGACAAAACCTCCTTGTTATTATCATATATGATAGCGTTTACATAAAACCAATTTTATTTTATTATCTAAGGAGAAAAATGTCAAGTCGGTTTATATAAGAACTATAATAAATAGAGGAAATCATAAGATTTAGGAGAAAGTTGCTGATAAGGGGTTAAATAGATGAAAAAACAAACGAAATTTTACCTTGTTTTTAGTAAAAATGCTACTAATTAAATAAGAGCCCTTCCTAGCGTTTTCACAACTTCTTTCTCGTGCTATAATGAATAGAGAAAAAGCCTGAGCTAGGCTCAGGCTTTTTCTTAATGACCTCGGTTACATGAGATGAATTTGATTTTGTAGTAGTCTGCTCGCTTATAAGTTTCACTATAGGCAAGGACTTGGCCAGTGGCCTCAAGTTTTGTAGTCTTCGTTTGGAAGACAGTTGGGAATTGTGTATCGATTCCAAGTACAGAAGCAGCATGCTCTGGTGTTGGGAATGCGATTTCGTTGATTTCCTCAAAATGTTCATCACTCATGTGAATGCGGTAATCCAATTTGAAACGTGTATAGATAGAGCTATAATAGTCAAGATTTGGATAGTTGGCATTGATGTATTGCTCAGGAATATAAGATGTGTGGTAGATGTATGTCACGTCGTTTGTCTGACGAATACGTTCAATCTTATAGTAGAATTGATCTCCACGTAGTCCAAGTTTATCTAAATATTCAAGTTTGTTTCCGCGCTCAATAGAAAGGACAGTAACTTTATCGTCTTTTGTTTCAAAGATTTCAACATCTGAAAACTCAACGAGTTTGTGCTTGCGGGCACGTGAGACGAAAGTACCTTTACCTTGTTGGCGGACAATGTAGCCGTCTTTAGCAAGGTCGTTCAAGGCACGAACAACTGTGATTGAACTCACATCGTACATCGCGATCAATTCGGCTTCTGTATAAAATTTATCTCCACTTGCAAATTGACCAGAGATGATTTTGTTTTTTAATTCATCTTTAATATATTGGTATTTAGGAATAGCCATAAATTTCACCTCGATTCTCTTTCTCCAATTTTGATTTTACCACAAATATAGAGAAAAGAGTAGTATTAAGGTCAAAAAATTAAAATAATAGACTAAAAATGTTATTTTACATGTAAAAAAATTCATTTGATGTTCTTGTGAATTATCATACATAAAAAGATCGTTTTCATGCTATTTTTAGATAATTTTGGTAAACGGTAAGTAAAAAAATAGAAAAATTTTAAATAATTTTCTAAAACCTATTGACAAATGCAAAAGATTTGATTATAGTTAATATTATAATAAATGAAAGCGCAAACTTAATTCGTCAGAGGTAATAACATGACAAGATTTAAAATTGAGGACGATTTCTATTTAGACGAAAAACCGTTCAAGATTTTATCCGGCGCCATTCATTATTTTAGGATTCCAGCAGAGGATTGGTATCATTCTCTCTATAACTTAAAGGCACTTGGCTTTAATACAGTCGAGACTTATGTGGCTTGGAATTTACACGAACCTGTTGAAGGGGAGTTTGATTTTGAAGGTGCCAGAAATTTGGAGAGATTTCTTCAAATTGCACAAGATCTGGGTCTCTATGCCATTGTACGCCCGTCTCCATTTATCTGTGCGGAATGGGAATTTGGTGGCTTGCCGGCTTGGCTCTTGACCAAGGACGTGCGAATTCGCTCGTCTGACCCGGCCTACATCGAGGCTGTTGCTCGCTATTATGACCAATTATTGCCAAGGCTTGTGCCTCGCTTGTTGGATAATGGCGGAAACATTCTTATGATGCAAGTCGAAAATGAATATGGCTCTTATGGAGAAGATAAGTCTTATCTACGAGCGATTCGGAAATTGATGGAAGACCGAGGGATTGATTGCCCACTCTTTACTTCAGATGGTCCATGGAGGGCTACTCTGAAGGCCGGAACCTTGATCGAAGATGACCTCTTTGTGACAGGGAACTTCGGTTCTAAAGCTCCGTACAACTTTTCACAGATGCAGGAATTCTTTGATGAGTATGGCAAAAAATGGCCCCTCATGTGTATGGAATTCTGGGATGGCTGGTTTAACCGTTGGAAAGAACCCATCATCACACGGGATCCTAAAGAATTGGCAGAAGCTGTTCGAGAGGTGTTAGAGCAAGGCTCCATCAACCTTTATATGTTCCATGGCGGAACAAACTTTGGTTTCATGAATGGTTGCTCGGCTCGAGGAACTCTGGATTTGCCACAAGTCACATCTTATGACTATGATGCCCTTCTCGATGAAGAAGGAAATCCAACTGCTAAATACCTAGCAGTCAAGAAGATGATGGCAACACACTTCCCAGAGTATCCACAGTTGGAACCACTCTATAAGGAAAGCATGGAGATAGGGTCCATTCCATTGGTCGAAAAAGTTTCCTTGTTTGAAACCTTGGATAGTCTCTCTAGTCCTACTGAAAGCCTCTATCCAAAAGCGATGGAAGAACTTGGTCAAAGTTATGGCTACCTTCTCTACCGCACGGAGGCAAGTTGGGATGCAGAAGAGGAACGTCTCCGTATCATCGATGGACGTGACCGAGCTCAACTCTATGTAGATGGTCAATGGATTGCCACTCAATACCAGACAGAAATTGGTGAAGATATCTACTGTCAGGGAAATCGAGAAGGTTTTTCAGAGATTGACATCTTGGTCGAAAATATGGGGCGTGTTAACTACGGACATAAGTTCTTGGCAGATACGCAACGTAAAGGAATTCGTACAGGTGTCTGCAAGGATCTACACTTCATGTTAAATTGGAAACAATATCCACTTCCACTGGATAATCCTGAGAAAATAGATTTTTCAAAAGGATGGACAGAAGGACAACCAGCCTTTTACGCTTTCGACTTTACGGTCGAAGAGACGAAGGATACCTACTTAGACTTGTCTGAGTTTGGTAAGGGAGTTGCCTTTGTCAACGGGCGTCACTTAGGGCGTTTCTGGAACGTCGGCCCGACCCTCTCACTTTATATCCCTCATAGTTATCTCAAGGAAGGTGCTAACCGCATCATTATCTTTGAAACTGAGGGCGAATATAAAGAAGAGATTCATTTAACTCGTAAACCTACACTAAAACACATAAAGGGGGAAAACTTATGACAATTGTAGGATGCCGTATCGATGGACGTTTGATCCACGGTCAAGTAGCCAATCTTTGGGCTGGAAAACTAAATGTTTCACGCATTATGGTTGTAGACGACGAAGTTGTTAACAACGATATTGAAAAGAGTGGTTTGAAACTTGCGACACCACCAGGTGTGAAACTCAGTATCTTGCCAGTTGAGAAAGCAGCAGCAAATATCCTTGCTGGTAAATACGATAGCCAACGTCTCTTTATCGTTGCACGTAAACCAGACCGTTTCCTTGGTTTGGTCGAAGCAGGTGTTCCGCTTGAAACACTCAACGTCGGCAATATGTCTCAAACACCAGAAACTCGCTCTATCACACGTTCTATTAACGTGGTAGACAAGGATGTGGAAGATTTCCACAAACTAGCAGAAAAAGGTGTGAAACTCACTGCTCAAATGGTTCCAAATGATCCAGTTTCAGACTTTTTGAGCTTATTAAAATAGGAAAAAATTTTTAGGAGGTCATTGTTATGATACAACCGTGGCAAATTTTACTTCTCACTTTGTACTCAGCTTATCAAATCTGTGATGAGTTGACAATCGTTTCATCTGCAGGTTCCCCTGTATTCGCTGGTTTCATTACTGGTTTAATCATGGGAGATGTGACAACTGGTTTGTTTATCGGTGGTAGCTTGCAGTTGTTCGTTCTCGGGGTTGGTACCTTCGGTGGTGCTTCTCGTATCGACGCAACTTCTGGTGCGGTTCTTGCAACAGCATTCTCTATCTCTCAAGGTATTGATACAGACCTTGCGATTACAACAATCGCTGTACCAGTAGCAGCACTTTTGACATACTTCGACGTTCTTGGACGTATGACAACTACTTTCTTTGCACACCGTATTGATGCTGCGATCGAACGCTTTGACTACAAAGGTATCGAACGCAACTACCTACTTGGTGCGCTTCCATGGGCTCTTTCTCGTGCCCTTCCAGTATTCTTCGCTCTTGCTTTTGGTGGTGCTTTCGTACAATCAGTAGTAGACCTTGTTAAAGAATACCAATGGGTTGCAGACGGTTTGACACTTGCAGGACGTATGCTTCCAGGTCTCGGATTTGCAATCTTGCTTCGTTACCTTCCAGTTAAACGTAACCTTCACTACCTTGCCATGGGATTCGGTTTGACAGCTATGTTGACTGTTCTTTACTCATATGTAACAGGTCTTGGTGGAGCTGTTGCGGGTATCCTTGGTACTCTTCCTGCTGATGTTGCTGAAAAGATTGGCTTTGCTAACAACTTCAAAGGTTTGTCTATGATCGGTATCTCTATCGTAGGTATCTTCCTTGCAGTTGTTCACTTTAAGAACAGCCAAAAAGTAGCTGTAGCAGCACCTTCTACACCATCAGAAAGTGGGGAAATCGAAGATGACGAATTCTAATTACAAACTTACAAAAGAAGATTTTAATCAAATCAACAAACGTAGCTTGTTTACTTTCCAATTAGGTTGGAACTACGAACGTATGCAAGCTTCTGGTTACCTTTACATGATCTTGCCTCAATTGCGTAAAATGTATGGGGATGGAACTCCTGAATTGAAAGAAATGATGAAAGTTCATACTCAATTCTTCAATACTTCACCATTCTTCCACACAATTATCGCTGGTTTTGACCTTGCCATGGAAGAAAAAGATGGTGTAGGTTCAAAAGATGCCGTTAACGGTATCAAGACAGGTTTGATGGGACCATTCGCTCCTCTTGGAGACACAATCTTTGGTTCACTTGTACCTGCTATCATGGGATCTATCGCAGCAACTATGGCTATCGCTGGCCAACCATGGGGTATCTTCCTTTGGATCGCAGTTGCAGTTGCTTACGACATCTTCCGTTGGAAACAATTGGAATTTGCCTACAAAGAAGGGGTTAACCTTATCAACAACATGCAAAGTACCTTGACAGCTTTGATTGACGCTGCATCTGTACTTGGTGTCTTCATGATGGGTGCTCTTGTAGCAACAATGATCAACTTTGACATTTCTTACAAATTGCCAATCGGTGAAAAGATGATTGACTTCCAAGATATCTTGAACTCAATCTTCCCACGCTTGCTTCCAGCAATCTTTACTGCCTTTATCTTCTGGTTGCTTGGTAAGAAAGGTATGAACTCTACTAAAGCGATCGGTATCATTATCGTTCTTGCAGTAGCTCTTTCTGCTCTTGGTAAATTTGCACTTGGAATGTAATTGATTATGACTAAATCATTAATTTTAGTGAGTCATGGTCGCTTCTGTGAAGAACTTAAAGGTAGCACAGAAATGATCATGGGTCCACAGGACAACATTCATGCAGTGGCTCTTCTTCCAGAAGATGGCCCAGAAGAATTTACTGCAAAATTTGAAGCTGCTATCGAAGGATTGGATGATTTCCTAGTTTTTGCGGACCTTCTCGGTGGAACACCATGTAACGTGGTAAGCCGTTTGATTATGGAAGGTCGCGACATTGAACTCTACGCAGGGATGAATCTTCCAATGGTGATTGAATTTATCAATGCCAGCCTTACAGGTGCAGATGCGGACTATAAGAGCCGTGCTGCAGAAAGCATTGTGAAAGTCAATGATTTGTTAGCGGACTTCGATGATGACGAAGATGAATAATACTCTTCGAAAATCAAATTCAAACCAAGTCAGCGTCGCCTTGCCGTATATATGTTACTGACTTCGTCAGTTCTATCTACAACCTCAAAGCAGTGCTTTGAGCAGCCTGTGGCTAGCTTCCTAGTTTGCTCTTTGATTTTCATTGAGTATACGATGTGACAACGTGAAAATCGTTAGAACAGCTTGTATAGAATATACATGGGAATGGGAGTCACTCCCATTCCCATATTTTCAATAGGAATGAAACAACAATAGATTAGAGGAACTCTATGCTAAATTACACAAAAGAGGAATTACTTGAACTGGGTGCAGAAATCACGACTCGTGAAATCTACCAACAGCCTGATGTATGGAAAGAGGCTTTTGAAGCCTATCAAGCAAAACGGGAAGAAATTGCAGCCTTTTTGCAAGGTATCGCTGATAGACATGACTATATCAAGGTCATCTTGACGGGTGCTGGTACTTCTGCTTATGTGGGAGATACCTTGGTGCCTTACTTTAAGGAAGTCTATGACGAACGCAAATGGAATTTCAATGCCATTGCGACAACTGATATTGTTGCCAATCCAGAAACCTATCTGAAAAAAGATGTGGCGACTGTCCTTGTATCTTTTGCTCGTAGTGGGAACTCACCTGAAAGTGTGGCGACGGTTGATTTGGCCAAAGCCTTGGTTGATGACCTCTATCAAGTGACCATTACATGTGCTGCAGAAGGGAAATTAGCGCTTCAAGCCCATGGTGATGACCGCAATCTCTTGCTCTTGCAACCAGCTGCTTCTAATGATGCTGGATTTGCCATGACTTCTAGCTTTACGTCTATGATGTTGACAGCTCTCTTGGTTTTTGATCCTACAGAATTTGCTGTGAAAGCTCAACGTTTTGAAGTGGTGACTAGCCTAGCTCGTAAAGTTTTAGACAATGCAGCAGATGTCAAAGAGCTGGTTGACCTCGACTTTAACCGCGTTATCTACCTAGGCGCTGGTCCTTTCTTTGGCCTTGCTCATGAAGCTCAGTTGAAGATTTTGGAATTAACAGCTGGTCAAGTGGCGACTATGTATGAAAGTCCAGTTGGCTTCCGTCACGGTCCAAAATCACTGATCAACGAAGATACAGTTGTTTTGGTCTTTGGTACAACGACAGACTACACTCGCAAGTACGACTTGGACTTGGTTCGTGAAGTGGCTGGTGATAAGATTGCTCGTCGTGTTGTGCTTTTGAGTGATCAAGCCTTTGGTCTTGAAAATGTCAAAGAAGTGGCTCTTGGCTGTGGTGGAGTCTTGAACGATATTTACCGTGTCTTCCCTTACATCGTATATGCTCAACTCTTTGCCCTTTTGACTTCGCTTAAGGTCGAAAATAAACCAGATACGCCGTCTCCTACTGGTACCGTAAACCGTGTGGTACAAGGTGTTATCATTCATGACTATCAAAAATAAGGAAGTATCTATGAGTAAATTACAATTAAGTCCTAATAAAGTAGCATGTTTGAAAAAACTCTCTGACGAGAACGGCATTATCTCAGCTCTTGCCTTTGACCAACGTGGCGCTTTGAAACGCCTCATGGCTCAATACCAAACGGAAGAACCAACAGTTGCTCAAATGGAAGAACTCAAAGTCTTGGTTGCAGATGAATTGACAAAATACGCATCATCTATGCTCCTTGACCCTGAGTATGGACTTCCAGCTACAAAAGCCCTTGATGCCAACGCTGGTCTTCTCCTTGCTTATGAGAAAACTGGTTACGATACAACAAGCACCAAACGTTTGCCTGACTGCTTGGATGTTTGGTCTGCAAAACGCATTAAAGAACAAGGTGCAGATGCAGTCAAATTCTTGCTTTACTATGACGTAGACAGCGCTGACGAACTCAACCAAGAAAAACAAGCCTACATCGAACGTATAGGTTCTGAGTGTGTGGCGGAAGAAATTCCATTCTTCCTTGAAATCTTGGCTTACGATGAAAAGATTGCGGATGCAGGTTCTGCAGAATACGCTAAAGTGAAACCACACAAGGTTATCGGTGCCATGAAGGTCTTCTCAGACCCACGCTTTAACATCGATGTCTTGAAAGTAGAAGTTCCAGTCAACGTCAAATACGTTGAAGGCTTTGGTGATGGTGAAATCGTCCATACTCGCGAAGAAGCAGCAGCATTCTTCAAAGCACAAGACGAAGCAACTAATTTGCCATATATCTACTTGAGTGCTGGTGTATCAGCTAAACTCTTCCAAGATACTCTTGTATTTGCTCATGAATCAGGCGCAAACTTCAACGGAGTTCTTTGCGGCCGTGCTACATGGGCTGGATCAGTTGAAGCTTACATCAAAGACGGTGAAGCAGCAGCTCGTGAATGGTTACGTACAACTGGATTTGAGAACATTGACGAACTCAACAAGGTTCTTCAAACAACAGCGACTTCATGGACTGAACGTGTGGAAGCATAAAACAAGTATAGAAGAACCCCCTTTTGTTAAGAAGATACTTAAGGTTTTCTGACAAAGGATTCTGAAAATAGAAACTACAACCATAGATGGTAAATACACTCTCTATGGTTTGTTTACTTAAGAGAAATGGATCAAAGGAGAGAAGAATGAAAGCATACACAGAGCGTGTATTTGGAAATCATGAGGGCAAGGATGTCTTGGCCTATCGCTTTGAGACTGACAGTGGCTACCAACTTGAGGTCATGACTTATGGTGCGACCATCTTGCGCTATGCCACACCTGACAAGGCTGGAAATTTTGCCAATGTTATCTTGGGTTTTGATGATTTTGCTAGCTATGTAGGCAATAGTCCCAAGCATGGAGCAAGTGTAGGTCCTGTAGCGGGCCGTATTGCAGGTGCGACATTTGAGCTCAACGGCAAGACCTATGACCTTGAAGTCAACAATGCTAGCAACTGTAACCACAGTGGTTCAACAGGTTGGGATTCGAGCTTGTTTGAATTGGTCGAGGTGAGCGACCATGGCTTGACTCTCTACACCGAGCGTACAGACGGGACAGGAGGATTTCCTGGCAATCTTAAGATTTGGATCAGCTACCACTTGGAAGAAACTGGTGCCTACGAAGTCAGCTATAAGGTGACGACAGATCAGGATACGCTGGTCAATCCAACTAATCACAGCTACTTCAACTTGTCTGGTGATTTCACGCAGACAGTTGACCGCCATGTCTTTCAGCTAAATACGGAGGGTATTTACCCAATCGCTCCAGACGGTGTTCCAGCTAAGACTCCAGATGCTGATCGTGATGTAGTGAAACACATCTACAATGGTGCTTTGCTCAAGGATATCTTTGCAGAGGACGATGAGCAAATCCAGTTGGTATCTGGTTTAGATCACCCATTTGCTCTTCCTGCCGGTCATGACAATGCTGGTTTCCTTTATGACCAAAACTCAGGTCGCTTCCTACTTTTCAAGACAGAGGCCCCTTGCTTTGTGGTCTACACAGCAAACTTTGTGGATGAGAGTGTCATCATAGGAGGCCGACCAATGGTGCAGCACAATGGGATTGCCCTTGAAGCGCAGGCTTTACCAGATGCTATTCACAGTGATCTCAAAGACCAAGTCATTCTCAAAGCAGGGGAAACTTTCACTAGCAAAACTCGCTACGAGCTTGTTGTAAAATAAAAAGAAGAGCTGGTTTCCAGCTCTTTTGAGTTGTCTTCGTTGACATTTTATTTCAATAGTGTATAATTGGTGTAATTAACAAAGTTACAACAAACAAAAGGAGACACCCTATGACTTATGCATACCAAAGCCACATTTACCTAGCAGAGGCGGTTTTAAATGTCAAGGATTTGACGAGTCAAATGGCTTTTTATCACCAGATTATTGGCTTGGAGATTTTATCCCAAACGGAGACAGAAGTGATTTTGGGACTTGGTCGAAAAGCCTTGGCAGATGTCTTAAAACACCTAAGTGATTTACGCATTCCTCTGGTCGGGGGTGCAGATCATGGATACAGCGAGGCCCTTTATCTAGAGGATTTGGAAGGAAATGGCATTGAACTCTACCGTGATAAGCCAGTGTCTTCATGGGATATTCGAGAAGATGGTCGCATTATCGGTGTGACCGAAGCCCTTGCAGCACAGGACATCTATGAGTTAGGGGAAAAGGTGGATCCCTTTGTCCTAGCTGAAGGGACGAGAATGGGGCATATCCATCTATCGGTGAAGGATAGTCGTGCGGCGAGTCAGTTTTATCAAAAGGTGTTAGGGTTAGAAGATAAATTTAGCATTCCTAGTGCTAGTTGGATAGCGGCTGGTCAGTACCATCACCACCTGGCTGTCAACGAATGGGCTGGAAAAGGTCTGGCTCCGCGTGAGCAAGGTTTGCCAGGCTTGGCTTACTATGTCCTTGAGGTCGAAAGCAAGGAAGAACTCTTGGACATCGTTAAGCAAGCACAAGAGCTAGAAGCACCGATCAAGTGGTTACATTCGAGTGAAGTGGATCTTGTAGACCCAGACGGGATTGTGACCCGTATTCGCTTGGCGCGATGAGATGAGAAAAACACATCATAGACATAGAAAAAGCGAACAGGCTCGTATTCTGTTTTTAGAATGCGGACTTGTTCGCTTTTTATGGAATGACGAAGCTTTCTTGTCTTTAGCAAATGGTATCGGTCGGGGATATTTTCCCTTTTCTGGGGGTTCATGCTATAATACTAATAAACTTTTCTTTCTCTAGGAAGGCAAATGCTGAAAAAGCTAGACTACTCGCAATCGTTGTCACGATGCTTTTAAGAGAAAGTAGGATTCTGGTTGAATATCCGTATTGAGTTTAGGAGACGGGAAATAGATGGACACAAGTGTAAAAAATTTAATCAGTATGGGCCCTCTGGAGGACTCTTTTATCTATTATGATCTGAAGAATCAAGTATTCTACAGTGTAAAACAAGGCATGAATTATTCAGCCATTGCAGCCCCTATTGCAATCTATTCCTTCCAACGGCTGTCAAAGTTGCTCAACCAAACCTTTGGAGATGTCTCATCAGTTTTCAATCTGCTTTTCTTTATCTTGATGTCTCTGTTTTTGGTTTTTGGGACCATTCTCCTTGCCAAATTTTCTCGACGCAACATGAAGACAGATAGATTTAGAAAAGTTCGGCTGACAAAAGCCAATATCAAAACACTTAGGAGAAAATCAAGGGCGTTGACAGTAGTTGGCTACATTTTTGTTTTAATAACGATTTTTTCAGCCTATCGTTATCTGGCTGTTTCTGATTTTCAGTTTTTACTTATGTACATGTTAGGGATTGGTATTCTTACGTATATAGTCTATGATTTTCGGATGAAAACGCGCAAACGACTGTTCAAGGAGCTGGTGGAGACATTACAGGACGGTAGTCGAGGGAAAGAGGGAGAAATGTAAGATGCGAAAAATCATTTATATAGGACAAGGATGCCAGCAATCCGTCTACTATAACACAAAGACGAGAGAGGCTTTAGCGACAGAATCTAGCGCCTCGTCAGAAACCGACGGTGCCATCAGTTCAAAGAAATCCAAGTGGCCTTGGATTGTCTTCTTTGCTTTCTTGCTAGTTGCTATTATCGGTATTTGGATTCGTTCCTTGATAGCGCCCTTTAGATTGAGTGAGTGGATGATTCCGATCCATCTAGTCGCAATCCTTTTCGTTTTTATCGGAAGTGTTTATGGATTTGAAAAACTGTTCTACAGTGGGGCTAAGTCGCTTGTCCCAGCAAGTGAAGAGCAGTTTAAAGAAGCAGTTGAAAGTAGTAAATTTTGGAAAAAATCTCCGGATAAGGAACCAACAGTCGATAAAATCATCTTGTATCTATTTGTTATCCTCGTTCTTCTATTTGTTTTTGTTATTGTTGTGTTCTTTGCCATACCTGGGACCTTCATTCCCTACTATGAACATGAATGGTTTGAGTCGTCGATGTTCATGATGCCAATCGGAGCAACGATCGTCCCAATTAGCGTGGTTCTTCTACTATTTCAAAACAATCCAATCCGCTGGCTCTTAGCCGTACGAAAATACAAGCAGGGGAAAGTGATATTTAGGGAAGAGAAGAACTAGAAACACGAGAGAAACGCTATTACCATTACCAGTGGTTGATGATGTTTTATCAACGACCTATGATAAAATTGAAGTTTCTGATTATAGTGATTGGTGGAAACTGTGGTGATTTTATATGAGAAAAATAATTTTTATTGGACAGAGCGGTGATAAGGCCGTTTACTATAACACGCGAACGAGAGAGGCCTTAGTAGCGAGTAAAAGTGCCCTCTTAAATACAGAAGGGGCTAGGAGATCGAATAGGGGGATTGCTCCTTTAATTGCTATATTCTCTTTGTTAGGTTTACTCGGAGGATTTGTTGCAATACCAATTTTCTCAGGCCTTCGTTATAATAGTGGGATGGTTCCTATTTTTATTCTTTGTCTTTCTTTTATCCTATTTGGATTTATATGGATGATGGAAGTCGCCTTATATAAAGGAGTGAAACGAGTCCAAGGAGCAACAAAGAAAGAGTTTAAAGAAGCAGTTTATTCAAATTTGTTCTGGGAAAATTTTAGTGAGAAAAAAGCGACGTTTGCGAAAATGTTGGCTTTTATGATTGTCATGCTACTAGTTTTTATGACTACTATAGTAATATTTGCTGCTGCAATTCCGGGCACTATTGACTCATTCAATAAGCAAGAGGCATTTGATATACAAATCTTTTTCTCGCCTTTAGCAGGTCTCTTTCCTGCCTTGTTGTACCTTTTCTTATTCCAAAACAACCCTATCCGCTGGTTCTTAGCTGTGCGAAAATATGAACAGGGGAAAGTGATATTTAATGAAGAAATAGAAAAGAGAGGATGATAATGTCACAAGAGAGATATTTGCAGATCAAAAAAGAGCATCAAGTTCGTAAGTTTGTGGGGCGTTTCCTCTTCATTCTTCTCGCTATACTCGATGTTCTACTGGTATCAAGTCATTCCAATTATGTCCCGCTTGTAACGGTGGCTATGGTAACGATTGTGCCTTTTAATCATTTTCTACTTGGTCCTCTTAGGAGACAGAAAAAAGCTATAGAAAAAGAGCATCCAGAATGGAAAATACTCAGTACGAAGGGAGTAAAGGTTCCCTCGGCTGAAGCCAATAAAAGAACCTTGGCTGGTATTGGGATCTTGACGGCCTTGCTGTTGTCTTTTGGGCTATTCTATAAACCTGTGAAACAGCCGAACGTCCAAGTAAACAATCCGCCTAAACTTGATTTTAACACGCCTGAAACGTCCAAGTCTTCTGAGTCGTCGAGTTCCTCTAAGACCAAAGAATCCAGTTCCTCAGAGCCGAAATCCTCGTCTTCGACTGAACAAAGTTCTAAAACCGAAAGTTCAGGAACAAAGCCGTCAAAAAGCGAATCCAATAATCCTTATTACCAGATTCCAGGACTTACTGACGAACAGGTGAGAGATATCATATCGAAATCTGTGAAAGATTTGAGAGAAAAACAGTCAAAAGAAAAATCCGAGGAATAGACTCGAGGACTTCAATGTTCTTCTGGACGAGTTAGTTTTGGGATTTTACCGTATAGAATAACAGGAGGAGTTCATATGAATAAAGAAGTGATTGGTTTGATAGTTGGGACAATCGTCATCTTCCTATCTTTTGTATTTGTGTGTGGGACCTTTCTTTTCCTCTATCTTCGAGATCAGAAGTTGGTCCGCCTTGCCAAGTCATCCGTTTCTGGAGCGGTTATCGGCTATAGCCGTTTTCGTGAGGGGTATCCACCTATCGTCGAATACACGGTGGATGGGATTGCTTATAAGAAAACCTTGCAGTATTTTATGTTCAAAACGGTCACAATTCCGTGGGGGACTACTAAATTTTTAAAGGACTATACAAGAGAAGATATGCTGGCACCTTCAATCACTCGCTACAGCAACTCCTTTGTTTCCTTCAAACGCTTGATGCAGACCCATTTCCCCCTTCATTCGGAGCTGACAGTCTGGTATGATCCAGACAAGCCGACCAGGGCCTATGTCGAACGTTACAGCGGAATGAACAAGTTTTACAAGTGGTTTGGTATCGGATTTGGGCTGGCTCTAGTTATAGTCTATGGGATAGTGATCCTAGCCTTTTTGTCCAAGATATAAGGCATAAAAGTCAGTTGGTTAATGGGAAACTTTATTTCCCATCGAGCTTCAAGGAGGACAGAGTTTCTTTTCCATTTCCATGCTTATCAATCTTTTCTATCTGATACAGAGGAGAGGTTGCCTCCTACAAATACAGACAGGAAGTGAATTTTGACAAAGCCCCTTATTCGAGATATAATGAAGAAAAAGTGACCAAGGATAAATCAATGACAAACTCAAAGTATATAACACGCCTGAAACGTTCAGAGGGTCAGTTGCGTGGGATTCAAAAGATGATTGAAGAAGATCGTGACTGCGCAGATATTGTTACGCAGTTGACAGCAGTGAAATCTAGCGTTGAGCGCGTGATTGAGATGATCATTACTGAAAATCTCACTGACTGTATCAACCAACCACTAGACGACCCCGAGGCTCAAAAGGAACGCCTAGAAAAGGCCATCCGATACCTGATTAAACGAAAATAAACTAATTTGCTATTGATAAACAATGCAGACAAAGGTATTTAAGTTTGTTCCGACAAAAAAATCATGTCGGACAAACGGATGATTTCCCCCAAATACCAATGAGCAAACCTCTTTTTAGATACCATCAATTTGCTTCGTTTTATAGAAGCGACGGGCTACGAATCCTATATCAGTGGGTTGCAGAAATGAAAAAACCGATTAAGGAACTTAATCGGTTTTTTCATTATTCTACTTGACCGGGCCAAGCATTCATACCACCTTCTACATTGATAACGGTAAGGCCTTGAGCGCTTAGAAATTCACAAGCAGATGCGGAGCGTACTCCGCCTTGACAGATGACATGGTATTCCTGGTCAGCTTTGAGTTCTTTGTAACCTTGCTCCAAGGTACTTAACGGAAGATTTTTGGCACCTGGTGCATGTCCTGCTTGGAATTCGTGCACTTCACGTACATCGATAAGGTTTAGATTTTCATTTAGGTATTTTTCATAAAAGTCAGCCATGCTGATACTCGTTTCCATATTCGACTCCTTCTGGATTAGCCATTTTATATAGTGAATAAGCGCCATCAAGGTTTTGGACGGCAAATCCTGCCTGCTGGAGGATACGCTCTGTGATATAGTTGCGCAAAACGCTGTGGCAGCTAAGGATGTAGGCTTGGTTCTTGTCTGGTTCACCCAAGATCTCCCTTAGTTCATTTAGGGGTTATGGATGGTATCGACCTTGGGTCGCCCCCCTGAAATTCGCCACTTATCCGTACATCTAGGGATTTTTGGCCCTTAGTCAGATCGTCTTTGAGCTGACACCATTGGATATTATCGCTCAGACCTTCGATAAGGTTCAAGGCTGTGTAGCCAATTATTTTATGCTTCTAGATGACCTTGCCTGTCCAAGCGCTCATACCGCCTCGGACATTGATGACATCGTAGCCTTTTTTCTTTAGCTTTTTCGCAGCTAGTTTGCTTCGCACACCAGAATGACAAATAACATAGAGTGTTTCTTTTGTCGCTGGTGTGTAAGAACCGATTTCCGTTAAAGGAACATTTTTGGCATTTTTGATATGGCCTCTCCGGAATTCCATAGGCGTCCGAACATCTAGTAGCTGAATCGGTTCTCTGAGTTTAGCTTCTAACTCGCTGGTCGAAATACTGTCAATTTTTGTAAATAATAGGTGAAACATAGGCACCTCCAAATATACCCTTATGGGGTATATTAAACCATGAAGTCAAGCTTTTGTCAAGCAAGTTGTTTTAACTTGGGAGGGAATTAGTTTCGAGAGTCTAGAAAGCAGGCTATTCTTGACCTTTCAAAGGCTTTTTGATATGATGGGTCCAAAGTAAGTGTGAGGTGATAAGATGGCTAGCGAATACCAGAAAATGATAGCAGGGGAGCCTTACCGTCCGTCGGATCCTGAATTACGGACCTTGGCGCAGGCTTCTCGCCAAAAACAGGCTGCCTTTAACCGAGAAGAAGATCCCTTGAAAGGGGCGGAGATTATCAAAAGTTGGTTTGGTTCAACTGGGGAAAATCTCTATGTCAATCCACGCCTGGTGGTCGATTATGGAGTCAATATCCATCTAGGGGAAAATTTTTATTCTAATTGGAACTTGACCATGCTGGATGTTTGTCCGATTCGCATCGGGAACAACGCCATGCTTGGCCCCAACTGTCAGTTTTTAACCCCACTCCATCCACTGGATCCGGATGAACGCAATTCAGGGGTCGAATACGGCAAGCCCATCACCATCGGAGATAATTTCTGGGCTGGAGGTGGTGTCATCGTCCTTCCTGGGGTGACACTGGGCAATAACGTTGTTGCTGGAGCAGGGGCCGTGATTACCAAGTCCTTCGGAGATAATGTTGTCCTAGGTGGCAATCCTGCGCGAGTTATCAAGGAAATCTCTGTGAAAGAAAATTAAAAAGAACAGCTGGGGCTGTTCTTTTTTTAATTTTTATCTTAGTCTTATAGATTTTTCTTCTTTTTGGCTTTCTTGGTCAAGGAAACATCGCACTGAGATATCTTGCTTGTCAGGTAGCTTGTCAGTTGAAAGTCGTCTACTTGAGGATTGAGATCGACTTCGTAGACGGTTTGCAAGGATTCACCAGCATTGCTGGTATCTACTGAGATAAGGTCAGACTCGGTACAAAATTGATCCAGCGCGACCTGAATAGTATCTAGGCGGTCTTCTTTATTGGGAAGTGTGATGGTTAAGAGTCTACGACTTTGGTGATTGCTCTTGCTCTGTTGTTTTTCCAAAAGGAGCCAAATGCCTAGGATAAAGACTGTGAAGAGAACGGCTAAGAAAAGATAGCCTGTCCCTGCCGCCAGACCGATGATCATGGCTAGAAAGATAGCGATCAGCTCTCGAGAGCCACTCGTGGCAGAACGGAAACGAATGAGACTGAAGGTCCCTGCTACTGCAATCGACGTTCCGAGACTGCCATTGACGAGGAAGATCACCAGCGTCATCAAACAAGGTAAAAGGATCAAACTGATGACAAATTCCCGTATGTAAAGAGTCCGTTGCTTGTAGGCCCAGCTGAGTGCTAGTCCTAGAAAAAGGCTGACGACGAGGGCAAGTAGGAGTTGGAGAGGGTCAGCAGTGGCGGTTGCGTCGTTGAAAATAGAATTAAAAAGATTAGACATAAGCATTACCTACACTTTCTCCGATAGGTTGTGGGGCATAGGCCAGTCCTTGTGATTTATGGTAGGCGCAGGAGTATTTTGAGAATTTTTGCTCTACCAGCCCATACTTATCAAGGATATCCTGTAGCCATTGCGGTTTGTCACCAGGCGCCTTGATTTCCATGATGACCAGGTCGTCTTCTAAGAGAGGCAGGCCTTTTTGTCAGCAAATAGGCAGACCTGTTTATCACGATAGATCAGGTTTTGGTCAAGAGTGACACGAATTTTCTGGTAGGGGAATCCTTGAATTTTCTTTTTTTCTTTTAGTGAAAAACGGTCATAAGAAATATAGATACGTGGTTTGAGAGCTTCACTGTAGCGTTGACGTAGCTTTTGAACCTCTGCTACCAGAAAGCTATCTTTGATCAGGCCTTCTCCCCAACCTTTGGTGATGAGTTGGGTGATGGTATCTGACTGGGATAGGACGCGGTGCTTGTGACCGACACCGGCATCATCTTTTGACTTGATTTCTAGAAAGACGGGGCTGTCAGCGCTTGGTTGCGCGAGATAGGTCCGCATACGGATTTTTTCCTTCTTATGCTGATCCTGCAGAGAGTCTTGGATGAGCTGAAAATCTTCTGTGTCAAAGTAGATATTGGAAATGGTCGAAGTCGGATAGTCGTCCTCGACGAGGTAGTCTTTCAAATCTTCTATTAAATCGTGTAGGTCTGTTTTAGAAACCATATACTTGGTTTCGATCCGTTCAAAGCTTGTTTCTAGGGGTTTCATAAGCAATTTCTCCTTCAGATAAATCATAGATTAAACAAGGTAAACTTGCTTGGAACAAGTCTAGAGGACATTTCTAAAAGTTTTATTAAGCGAAACTTAACTGAAACTGAATTTAAGGAAACTTTCAGAAAAGTTTTAGTTTCGTTTCAGGAATCTTCTGTAGACTGTCTAGCTATATCATACGAAGGAGAGGAAAAAGGTATGAAATCAAAAAAATGGCCCCTACTCGCAACGAGTTTAACGGCAATGGTGCTGATGGCAGCATGTGCCCAGTCAACAACTACATCCACTACCAATGAAACGACAAATAGTTCTACAACAACTGCAACAAAGACAAACCAATCATCCTATTTTACAGAGAAGGACAATGATACTTCTTATGATGAAAGCACAGCTTCTAAAATTGAGCTATCTGGCTCATCTGCAAACATCTCTGGAGATGGGGTGACAGTCTCTGAATCAACAGTGACCATTACAAAATCTGGGACCTATGTGATTTCAGGTCAGTCTGACGGAGTGCAGATCAAGATCGAGACAGATAAGTCGGCAGATGTTCATCTAGTCCTAAAAGGTGTCACCATGACCAACACCAATGCAGCAATTTCTGCGACATCAGCCGGCCATGTCTACCTAACTCTAGCAGAGGGAACTACCAACAGTCTCTCTGACTCAAGCTCTAACAGCGACGAAAAAGCAGACGCAGCTCTCTTTTCTAAGGTGGATTTGACCATCAACGGGAAGGGAACTCTCAATGTAGATGGCAAGAAAAACAATGGTATCAAGGCTAATGACACTCTCCACATCACGGGTGGAACCTATAACATCACAGCAGTTGGCGATGCCTTTAATGTCAATGATGAACTCAACATCACTGGTACGACCATGACTATCGATGCCAAAGAAGATGGGGTCAAGGTGGACAATGACGAGGATACTTCAGTCGGAACCATGTACCTATCCAACAACAACATCACCGTTACAGCAGGAGATGATGGCATCCACGCATCAGGTGATTTGGTTATCGATAGTGGTACCTACACCGTCAAGAATTCGACAGAAGGACTTGAAGGTAAGTCAATCACTATGAACGGTGGGGACATTACCATCTACTCAACAGATGATGGGGTTAATGCAGCCAACAAAAACGCCCAACAGAGTGAAATCTTCTTCACTATGAACGGTGGGAACCTGACTGTAGAAGTTGGTCAAGGAGATACAGACCCAATCGACTCAAACGGCAATATCACAGTCACAGGCGGAACCATTAAAATGACTGGTCAAACAGGTTTTGACTTTGATGGAACAGCGACCTACACAGGTGGAGATATCTATCTCAATGGCGAAAAACAAACGGAAATCGTCAACTCTATGCCTGGAGGCGGTGGACCAAATGGAGGCCCTCAAGACGGCGGTCCAGCCCCTGGCGGACAAGGATAAAAAAGAATCTCCTTTTTCGAAAGAGAAGGGAGAGTTTTTGTGTTTGAGAGGTGGATTGTAGCTAAAATAACTCCCAATTAGGTCTTGAAAATTTCTTAGTCTGTTTCATATAAAAATGAGTAAAATGAATTTCCATCGCCAAGGTCATTAGAGTTGCGATAGCAATGACGATGGTAGGATTGGCTGAGAAAAGTAGAGGAAGAATAGGCCTTTAAAAAGTGGACAGGAAAGACCATTTCGGAGTATAGAGAGGAAGTTCAAAAACATTTTTAGAAATAAGACATGTGCATTATAAACATCAGATACGAATCTGGTGTTTTATTTTTTAAAAGAATTTAACCTTTTCTCTTGACAAGTGAGTGATTACTCACTATAATAGCTTCTATGATTTAAAAAGTGAGTAAACACTCACCTAGGAGGAAGCATATGAAAAAATTGCTACATTTACAAGATTTAGTAAAATCTTTTGACCATCAAGTAGTTCTGAATCATGTCAGCTTTGAATTGCAGCTAGGAGAAATTATAGGATTAATTGGTCCGTCTGGTGCTGGTAAATCAACTATGATTAAGACTACGTTAGGAATGGAAAAGGCTGATGGAGGCCTAGCTTTAGTGTTAAATCACACTATGCCCAATCGTCATATTTTAGGAGATATTGGCTATATGGCCCAATCAGATGCTTTATACGAGTCCTTGTCTGGTCAAGAAAATCTGGAATTTTTTGGTCAGCTAAAGGGGCTTTCTAAAAAAGACCTAAAGGCGGAAATTGCTCATATAGCTCAAGTAGTAGATCTGACAGACTACTTAAACAAGGCGGTATCTGGTTATTCTGGAGGAATGAAACGGCGTTTGTCTCTTGCTATCGCGCTGTTAGGAAATCCTCAACTCTTGATTTTGGACGAACCGACAGTTGGAATCGACCCTTCTCTTCGAAAGAAAATCTGGAAAGAATTATTCGCGCTTAGAGACAATGGGGTAGGGATATTAGTTACTACCCATGTTATGAATGAAGCAGAGTTGACGGATAAGGTCGGCTTATTATTAGGCGGAAAAATCATTGCTTTTGATACACCGCAACACTTAAAAGAAAGTTATCAAGTTTCAAGTATTGAAGAAGTATTTTTAAGAGCAGAAGGTGAGTAAAATGAGAACAATAGCGATTGCAAAAAAAGTCATCAAAGAATTACTTCGTGACAAACGAACTCTAGCCCTGATGTTTATAGCACCTGTTTTTATCATGTGGCTGATGAACCTCATGTTTTCAGCTAGTACAACCGTGAATGTCAAGTTAGCAACACAGGATCTACCAACTGGTTTGGTAACGAAAATGGATGAGCTCGATCATGTGGACGTTGAGACTTATCAAGATTTAGATCAAGCCAAAGAAGCGCTAGCAAATGAAAAAGTCGATGCTGTGATTTCTTATAAAAACGGTGAGTATCAGGTCGACTACGCAAACACAGACGCCTCCAAAACATCTATGATACGACAAGTGTTACGAACGAGTATCGCCAGTGAAGGCACCGATCAGTTAGTATCTCGTGTTAAACAAGCTCTTCCACAATTGGACTCGGACGCAAAAACACCAGAAATCAAGGAGTCTTACCAGTATGGAGATGAAAATACAAGCTTCTTTACCAGCATGATTCCGGTTTTGATAGGTTTTGTAGTTTTCTTCTTTGTCTTTTTGATTTCAGGTATGGCGCTTTTGAAAGAGCGCACCAGTGGAACACTAGAACGTTTGTTAGCAACACCAGTGAAACGATCTGAAATCGTCTATGGCTATATGTTGTCTTACGGTATTATTGCGATTTTTCAAACGGCAGTTGTCGTTTTAGCAGCAATTTGGCTACTAGATGTAGAAGTTGTAGGAAGTATTTTAAATGTTATAATAGTTAATGTGGTACTGGCTCTTGTAGCACTAGCTTTTGGAATTCTCTTGTCTACTCTAGCAAAATCAGAATTCCAAATGATGCAATTTATTCCTCTCGTGATTATGCCCCAACTTTTTTTCTCAGGAATTATTCCATTGTCATCCATGGGAGAATGGGCTCCAACTGTGGGGAAATTTTTGCCATTAACCTATTCTGGTGATGCAATAAGCCAGATTATTCTTTACGGGCACAATCTTGGTGATATTTTGTCAAATCTTGGTGTTTTAATGATTTTCTTGATCATTTTAACAATTCTCAATATTGTTGGATTGCGTCGTTATCGTAAAGTTTAGAAATCAACATAAATAATGCTAAAAAGGTGTGAAGATTAGATGGATAAGACTGTTTTTGAATCGTTTGAAGATTACTTAGAAGAAGCGAATTACCCTCAAGGAAAGAAAAAAATCATGCAGGCAGCAGTGGATCTCATATCAACTAGGAGTTACCATGGGACCTCAACTCTTCACATAGCTGAGCGTGCTGGACTAAGCCAGGCAACTTTGTTTAAGTATTTTAAGACGAAGGATGATCTACTGACGGCTATTTTACATCCTGTAGTCCCAAGCATTTTCGGTAGTTTTTTTGAGGAACTCTTAGCTTTTGAAACGACAGAAGAGAGGGTTCGTTATCTCGTCCACAATCGTATGAGCTATCTCAAAAAAAATCGTGCTTTGATGAAAATCATTCTGCAGGAGAGTTTTTCAAATAAGAAACTAAAAAATGAACAGATTTTTATCTGGAATGCTATTCAAGATAAACTTCGAGTGCTTCATAAGGAATTGCTAGCAGATCCACGTGTAAATCCAGAGATAACGATTCCTCAAATGGTTCGTATTTGTGTTGGTCCATTGTTGGCTTACTTCGCTCAACTTTATATCGTTAGCGACAACGGAGAAATAAAGGAAGAGGACCTAGACTTATTAGAAAAACAGATTTTGGGTGCTTTGTGGAAATAGAGTAGGCCTAGACAAAATGGAGGCTAGATTCTATTGGTTTGGCTTCTTGCACAAGATAATATAAAAGGGTATATATTGCCTGATGCAGATTCGTGCTTTTTTATTGTTGAATTTGCTATTTTGGTGATAGTTCTCAATCACTTTACTAAAACAGAAACCGACCTCTCCAGCAGAGCAACGATTTCTTAAATGTATGGAAGAGGAGTTTTCTGGCTTGCTAAAGACAACTCCTTGACACTTCGTCAGCTTTTGATACAATAGTACAAAATTAGAGGAGGTGGGCTATGATTCAGAAACATGCGATTCCCATTTTAGAGTTTGATGACAATCCCCAGGCGGTCCTTATGCCAATACATGAGGGGCTAGATTTAAAGTTGCCAAAGAAGTGCATCTATGCGTTTTTGGAGGAAGAGATTGACCGCTATGCTCAGGAAGTAGGTGCGGACTGCATTGGTGAGTTCGTTTCGGCCACCAAGACTTATCCAGTCTACGTCCTCAACTACAAGGGCGAGGAGATCTGTCTGGCTCAAGCGCCTGTTGGTTCTGCCCCAGCGGCCCAGTTTATGGATTGGTTGATTGGCTATGGTGTGGAGCAAATCATTTCCACTGGAACCTGTGGTGTCCTAGCCGATATAGAGGAGAATGCCTTTCTCGTCCCTGTTCGCGCTTTGCGAGATGAGGGAACCAGCTACCATTATGTAGCGCCTTCTCGTTATATGGAGATGCAGATTGAGGCTATCTCTGCCATTGAGCAAATTTTGGAGCAAAGAGGCATCCCTTACGAGGAAGTCATGACCTGGACGACAGATGGTTTTTACCGAGAGACGGCTGAAAAGGTTGCTTATCGTAAGGAAGAAGGCTGTGCTGTTGTGGAGATGGAGTGCTCTGCTCTTGCGGCAGTAGCTCAGCTACGTGGAGTTGTCTGGGGAGAACTGCTCTTTACTGCAGATTCCTTGGCAGATCTGGACAACTACGACAGTCGTGACTGGGATTCTGAAGCTTTTGACAAGGCCCTCGAACTATGTCTTGCCATTGTGCACCACATGTGAGTGTTCTGACTGTTTTTATGGTAGAATGTAGCTATGTTATTCAAATCTTTTTTGGAAAAAATCAAGACGACGCTGTCTCGGTTATCGCCAGCCCGTCGCATCTTTTTAAGTTTTGCCCTAGTAATCTTCTTGGGCTCGCTCCTTTTAAGCCTCCCCTTTGTGCAATCAGAAACGTCACAAGCGGCCTACTTTGATCATCTCTTTACAACGGTGTCCATGGTCTGTGTGACAGGGCTCTTCACCCAGCCGGTAGCCTCTACTTACAATATGTGGGGCCAGTTGATCTGTATGCTCTTGATCCAGATTGGCGGTTTGGGGCTCATGACCTTTATCGGAATCTTTTATATCCAAGGCAAGCAAAAGCTCAGTCTTCGTGGCCGGGAGACCATTCAAGAAAGTTTCAGTTATGGAGAAACCCAGTCTTTAAAGGACTTTATTCGCTCGATCTTTCTGACGACTTTTCTGGTAGAAGGGATCGGTGCCTTTCTCCTGAGTTTTCGATTTATTCCGGAATTTGGCTGGGGCCGAGGACTGTTAACCTCTATCTTTTTGGCTGTTTCAGCTTTCTGTAATGCTGGATTTGATAATTTTGGAAGTACGAGTTTGGTAGCCTTTCAAACAGACCCCTTGATCAATCTAGTGATTGCAGGTTTGATTATCACGGGTGGTCTAGGATTTATGGTCTGGTTTGACCTAGCGACCCAGTTTGGGAAAAAGAAAAAACGCCGCCTGCGTTTCCATACCAAGTTGGTTCTCTTTTTAACGGCGGGAATTCTGCTCTTTGGAACCGTATCGACTTTGTTCATCGAGTGGAACAATCCTGGAACGATTGGAAATCTCAGCGCTCCAGAGAAATTGCTGGTTAGTTTCTTCCAGACCGTCAGCATGAGAACGGCAGGCTTTGCTTCCATTGACTACACTCAGGCTCGACCAGTTACCTTACTGATCTACATCCTACAGATGTTTCTGGGCGGGGCACCTGGAGGGACAGCAGGGGGGCTCAAGATTACGACCTTCTTTGTCTTATTGGTCTTTGCTCGTAGCGAACTATTGGGCTTGCCTCATGCCAATGTGGCTCGGAGGACCATTGAACCCCGAACTGTGCAAAAATCTTTCAGTGTCTTTATTATCTTCTTGCTAACATTCTTGCTGGGCTTGATCCTACTAGGGATAACAGCAGATGGAAATCCGCGCTTCATCTACCTCATGTTTGAGACCATTTCAGCCCTTGCGACAGTTGGGGTGACGGCAAATTTAACACCAGAGTTAGGCAAGATAGCCCTCAGCATCGTTATGTTGTTGATGTTTATTGGCCGTATTGGTCCCTTGACACTACTGGTCAGTGTAGCGGAATACCAGCCAGACAAGAAAGATACGATTCACTATATGAAAGCAGATATCACTATTGGATAAGAAAGGAAGAACGATGTCAGATCGGACAATTGGAATTTTAGGCTTGGGAATTTTTGGGAGCAGTGTTTTGGCTGCTCTAGCCAAGCATGACATGAATATCATTGCTATTGATGACCACGAGGAACGCATTAATCAATTTGAACCTGTGCTGGCGCGTGGGGTAGTTGGAGATATCACGGATGAAGAACTCCTTCTATCAGCGGGGATTGACACCTGTGATACCGTAGTTGTCGCAACGGGTGAAAATCTGGAGTCCAGTGTTCTCGCGGTTATGCACTGCAAGAGTCTAGGAGTGCCGACTGTTATTGCCAAGGTCAAAAGTCATACAGCTAAAAAGGTGTTAGAAAAAATTGGCGCGGACGCAGTCATCTCACCAGAGTTTGAAATGGGGCGCTCATTGGCACAGACCATCCTCTTTCATAACAGTGTAGACGTCTTTCAGCTAGACAAGAATGTATCGATTGTCGAGATGAAAATCCCCCAATCATGGGTAGGTAAAAGCCTCAGTCAGCTAGATTTACGTGGGCGATACAACCTCAACGTACTTGGCTTTCGTGCCTACGAAAATGCTCCTCTGGATGTCCAATTCGGACCCAATGACCTCTTGGAGGCAGATGCCTACATCATGGCCGTCATTAATAACCAACATTTGGACACCCTAGCTGAACTGAGTGAGTAGGAGAGGAAGGGTACTCTCTTTCCAACAATTAACGAGTCAATATAAGTATTTTATAAGAGGGATTTAAGAAAAATTTTAACTTTTTCTTAATCCTTTTTAATTTTAGGAGATTATACTAGAGTCATCAAAAAAAGAAAACTCTAAGGAGAATCCTATGAAATTCAATCCAAATCAGAGATATACTCGTTGGTCTATTCGCCGTCTCAGTGTCGGTGTTGCTTCAGTTGTTGTGGCTAGTGGCTTCTTTGTCCTAGTCGGTCAACCAAGTTCTGCACGCGCTGATGTCGTCAATCCGACTCCTGCCCAAGTCGTGCCAGACGCTGCTTCGGTGAGTGAAAAAAGCGACTTACCAGCAGAGGTTCTCAAAAAAGCAGTCGATGTAGCTCTTCCTTCAGAACAAGCAGACTCAGCACCTAAAGCAAGCTTGGATACTACAAGCTCTTCAGAAAAAGAGGATGCAACTGCTAAAGAGCCTGCAGTAGCGCCAAAAGAAGAAGTACAAGCACAACCTGACTCTAAGAAACAAACAGAAGATGCAGTTAAACCTGTGGAAAGTCCTGCGTCTACAGTTTCTGGACAAGACCGTGAAGCCAGTGAAGCGCAACCAGCGACCACCCCAGCTGAAGTGCAAAAAGGCGTGGCTGACAACACCAAAGATACAGTAGATGTTCCGGCTAGCTACCTTGACAAAGCCAATTTCCCAGGTCCATTTACAGCTGGTGTCAACCAAGTCATTCCATACGAATTCTTCGCTGGTGACGGCATGTTGACTCGTCTTATCTTGAAAGCATCCGACAAGGCTCCATGGTCAGACAACGGAACAGCTAAAAATCCCGCTCTCCCACCGGTAGAGAAATTGGGCAAAGGCCTTTACTTCTACGAAGTAGACTTGGCCGGAACCCAAGGCAAATCTGACAAAGAGTTGCTTGATCTCTTGAAACAAAATGGTACTCAAAGCTATAAAGCTACTATCAAGGTGTACGGTGCGAAAGACGGCAAGCCTGACTTAACTAACCTCGTAGCAACTAAAGATTTGACTGTTAATTTGAATGGCTTGACCACTCCAGCTGAAGTCCAAAAAGGTGTGGCTGACAATACCAAAGATACAGTAGATGTCCCAGCCACTTACTTGGACAAGGCTAACTTCCCAGGACCATTTACAGCTGGTGTCAATCAAGTCATTCCATATGAATTCTTCGCTGGAGACGGCATGTTAACTCGTCTTATCTTGAAAGCATCCGATAAGGCTCCATGGTCAGACAACGGAACAGCTAAAAATCCTGCTCTCCCACCAGTAGAGAAATTGGGCAAAGGTCTTTACTTCTATGAAGTAGACTTGGCAGGCACCCAAGGAAAATCAGATAAAGAGCTGCTTGACCTCTTGAAACAAAATGGTACTCAAAGCTATAAAGCTACTATCAAGGTGTACGGTGCGAAAGACGGCAAGCCTGACTTGACTAATCTGGTAGCGACTAAAGATTTGACTGTTAATTTGAATGGTTTGACCACACCAAATCAGGTTAAAGAGTCTGTTGTTAACAATGTCAAAGACATGATTGATGTTCCAGCTAGCTACCTTGATAAGGCTAAGGTTCCTGGACCTTTCTTGGCCGGCGTCAACCAAGTTATTCCGTACGAAGCTTTTGGTGGAGATGGTATGTTGACTCGCCTCTTGTTAAAAGCTTCAGACAAAGCTCCATGGTCAGACAACGGAACGGCTAAAAATCCTGCTCTATTGCCACTTGAAGGCTTGGCTAAAGGTCAATATTTCTACGAAGTGGATTTGAATGGCAATACGGTTGGCAAAGATGGTCAGGCCTTGCTGGATCAACTTCGAGCTAACGGAACCCATACATACCTAGCTACTGTTAAAGTCTATGGATCTAAAGATGGCAAACCTGATTTGACCAATCTGATTGCTACTCGTCAAGTAATGATTCGACTTCGTGGAAAAGAAATGGCGACAACACCATCTCAACCAGATCAGATGAATGCGAAGCCTTCTGAAACAGGCTCTACAGGTACGACTGAGGGTATGATGGGTACAAATCACCATATGTCAGATATGAAAGTAGATCAACCAGCTTCTAGCCCAATGGCTAATATGATGAAAAAAGATGATAAAGCGATGCTACCAAATACTGGGGAAGCTAAAACAGCTACAGCTGGCCTTGGTATCTTTGGTCTAGCCTTGGCAGGTCTTGTTGGACTTTTGGGTTTGACAAGCAAACGAGAAGATTAAGATTCAAATCACTTAAACATTAGGGAAAATAGTGTTATACTAAAGCAAGTATAACACTGTTTTTATCGAAGGAGTGTCAGATGAAAAAGACAATTTTGCTGGTTGATGATGAGATAGATATTCTAGATATTCAACACCGCTATCTTATACAGGCAGGTTACGATGTTTTGGTCGCCCATGATGGTAAGGAGGGATTAGAGCTTTTCAGAAAAAAATCTATCGACCTCATTATCACAGATATCATGATGCCCAATATGGATGGCTATGATTTTATCAGTGAAGTTCAGTATACCGCTCCGGATCAACCCTTCCTCTTTACAACTGCTAAGACAAGCGAACAGGATAAAATTTATGGCTTAAGTTTGGGGGCAGATGATTTTATAGTCAAACCCTTTAGCCCACGCGAATTGGTTTTAAGAGTGAATAATATCTTGCGTCGCCTTAGCCGTGGAAGAGAGACAGAACAAATCGAGTTTGGTGACTTAGTGATCAACCATGTGACTCATGAGGTTCGCATTGGGGATCAACCTTTGGAATTGACAGTAAAATCCTTTGAACTTCTATGGATATTAGCCAGCAATCCCGAGAGAGTCTTTTCAAAGACGGAACTTTACGAGAAGGTATGGCGAGAGGACTACGTGGATGATACCAATACACTCAATGTTCATATCCATGCTTTGAGGCAAGAGTTAACCAAGTATACAAATTCAAATGCTCCTGCTATCAAAACTGTCTGGGGTTTGGGCTATAAGATGGAAAGACCAAGAGGTAGAAAATGAAATTAAAAAACTATATTTTAGTGGGGTATCTAGTGTCGACTCTACTAACGATTTTGGTCGTTTTCTGGGCAGTCCAACGAATGTTGATTGAGAAAAGTGAAGTTTACTTTCTAGTTGGAATGACCTTGATTGCTAGTTTCATTGGCGCTGCAGTGAGCATCTTTCTCTTGTCGCCTGTTTTCTCTTCTCTGAAACATTTGAAAAAACAAGCTCAGGATATAGCCAGCAAGGATTTCAGCACAGAAATTGAAACAAAAGGACCATTAGAATTTCAAGAGCTGGGTCAGGCTTTTAATGACATGTCCCACAATTTGCAAGCTACCTTTCAATCACTTGATGAGAGCGAGCAAGAAAAGAGAATGATGATTGCGCAGCTCTCTCACGATATTAAAACTCCCATTACCTCCATTCAGGTTACTGTGGAGGGAATTCTAGATGGAGTGATTAAGGAAGAGGAGCGACTCCACTACTTAGCCACGATTGGTCGGCAAACCGAGCGTCTAAACAAGCTAGTGGAGGAATTGGATGTTCTGACTCTTAACACCCAACCTCAAGATACTGCTGATGAAGAAGTCGAAGAGGTCTTTTTAGATCAGCTGTTGATTGAGTCAATGAGTGAATTTCAACTCCAGATTGAACAAGAGGAGCGAGATGTTTACATTCAAGTATCACCTGAGTCGGCGAAAATCAAGAGCCATTCTGACAAACTTTCTCGCATTCTGGTCAATTTGTTAAACAATGCCTTTAAATATTCAGAACCAGGAACCAGAATCGAGGTTCTTGCCCAATTAACAGAACAAGAGCTGAGAATCAGTGTGAAAGACGAGGGTCAGGGAATCCTTCCTGAGGATTTGGAAAAGATCTTTAAACGACTTTATCGTGTAGAAACTTCGCGCAATATGAAGACAGGTGGACATGGATTAGGACTTGCGATTGCACGCGAACTAGCCCATCAGCTTGGTGGCGAAATCACAGCAGAAAGTCAATATGGCTTAGGAAGCAAATTTACATTCAGCCTCAATTTGAAATAAAGCTGTAAAATCCCTTTACATATCTAGCTTTTCATGGTATAATAGCCTTTGTGTGAAATAGCAGCAGGAAAGCATGAAGCTCGTCAACAGGTGTCTTATGATAAGTAACCTTGGCTGTTTAGGCGAAGGGCATCTGCACGAATCAGGGCTTTCTAAGTGACTATTTCCGCCAAATATTATTTATATCAGGAGGACATACATATGTCACGTTATACAGGACCATCTTGGAAACAAGCTCGTCGCCTTGGCCTTTCACTTACAGGTACAGGTAAAGAATTGGCACGTCGTAACTACGTACCAGGACAACACGGACCAAACAACCGTTCTAAATTGTCAGAATACGGTTTGCAATTGGCTGAAAAACAAAAACTTCGTTTCACTTACGGTGTAGGTGAAAAACAATTCCGTAACTTGTTCGTACAAGCTACAAAAATCAAAGGCGGAATCCTAGGTTTCAACTTCATGCTTCTTTTGGAACGTCGTTTGGATAACGTTGTTTACCGTCTTGGCCTTGCGACTACTCGTCGTCAAGCTCGTCAATTCGTAAACCACGGTCACATCCTTGTTGATGGAAAACGCGTTGATATCCCATCATACCGCGTAACTCCAGGTCAAGTGATTTCAGTTCGTGAAAAATCATTGAAAGTTCCAGCTATCCTTGAAGCAGTAGAAGCTACTCTTGGACGTCCAGCATTCGTATCATTCGATGCTGAAAAATTGGAAGGTTCATTGACTCGCTTGCCAGAACGCGACGAAATCAACCCAGAAATCAACGAAGCACTTGTCGTTGAATTCTACAACAAAATGCTTTAATTTTAAGAAATATCTTACAGAAAGCCTACAACAGTGGGCTTTTTGCTTTGTCTTAAAATGTTGATTTCTGGGTTTGCTTAGATATTTGCTAGATTGATTTCATAGCCGTTTCAAAGAATGAGACGGCTTTTTTGGCGTTCATTTTTGAGAGGTAAAAAGAAGCATGACTCTCCCACAGCAATAGAGCTTTTAGGCGGGAAAACCACACTTCTTTCTTAACTAAATTATACATTTTATTGATTTTAAAATCAAATAAAGGTGTCCCACCTCCTACCGCAGAAAGATCTGTTTCAAGGGGAGATGGAAAACCTCTATTCGTTAAATAGATTATAATCGAAAAAATGAATTGACGCAAGTATATTTAAAGCCCACCCATTGGTGATAGTCGGTTCCTTTGCATGCTATAGCATACGACATTTTACAAGGAAAATAAAGTAGTAAGCTAGTCTAATGGAGTATCTGTAGTACTTTAGCAAACAAGGTGTGCTATAATGCTTTTAACAGGAACTAAAAGCCATTAGTAAATAACTAATATTGGGTCATATTGTTCCGCTGTTAGAGAGAAGGAACTCAATGAAACTATGGGAATGTGTTGATAAAAATGTTCGCCTTATTTTAGAAGATGGGACTTCCATCAAGGGCAGGGTGGTTGATTGGTTTGATGGTTATGATTTAGATGGTCCTGACGAATTAGTCATAGGTGATCGCTCATATCCTGAAGATATTATCAAGAAAATCAAAATTATTAGGGCTTAGTTCAACCTAGGCGATTTTATCGACTAGCATAAGAACTATCGAAAAAATAGCAGAGAGGAAAATAAATGAGTAGGCAACTATGGAACTACCTACGCTCAAGAGTTCAGGTAGTCACTAATGACGGCAAGATAATCAAGGGACGTGTAATAGACTTTGTTGACGAAATGGACAATGATGAGCAAGATGAAATCACTATCCTCATTGACAATCCTAGTCCAGATGAAGCTACTGAAATTTCTCTCTTTGAGAGTGAGGTTCTCTCGATTGAAACAATCTCATAGGACTTAGAACAATTTAGGTGCTTTTACCTGCCTTATTTGAAAGAAAATACTATGGAAAAGGATTTAGTTTATATGGCGATATTGGATGATTTACAAGCCTTATATGACAATGGTTGGGATGCCTCTTTTGATTATAATGGTCAAGTATGTGGGATTTTTCCTAATTCTGTTCATGATATTGTAGTGGTGATTGGAGATAAGGAATACCAGGTATCATCATTCATTGATCTGATTTCTCTAAAAATTGACGATAACACTTTAGTAGAAATTATGGATGGAATTGAAGTGCAGTATTATTAAAATAAAAATCATCTTTGATGAATGAACTGCACCCCAAAAATTAGATTTTGTCTGTTAAATTTTTGGAACGTAGCTCAATATGCTACAACGTTCTTATTAGGAGGGGAAGGGTAATGGGTTATAGTCAACAAGTATTAGACATGCTCCAGCAAGCAGTCAGTGGTCAGATTGATAATTTTTGGGATTTTTCCTTTACGTTTAACGCACTTTTTGGAGAAGATGAGGAATTTGCCGAAGCTTGGGCTAATGAAAACTCTGAAATGTTTGACGCTCTTAATGACTTTGAGTTGATGATATTTTTAGAGGAACATGATCCAAGTGACAAACAAGGTTTTATCGATTTCTTAACACCTTACTACGAAAAAGCAAAGCAATTAGCCAATATTGAAAGGGATATTTAAATGAAGCTCTGGGAATTTAACCGTACAGATGTAATTATCACGCTTAAAAATGGCGTGATAGCTAGAGGATTTGTGGAGGACTATTGTGACGCCTCGGACAATGCCGAGGAGATGGATTCCTTACTTGTAGATGTTGATGGAACTCTTAGAGAGTATTTTGAGGATGAAATCGTCAGCATCATAGAAAGCTAGTAGTGGGAATAGAATCTAATGAATAATCTTATTTGTTAAGATTGTTTTAGTTGGGATGGTTTTGTATGAAAAAGTATGAAATTAAAAAATATTTAGACAAAGATCTTGAATTTAATTATAATAGCCGAGGGGCTTGCTTTTTATCGAGTATATGTGTAGTTGGTTATGATTATGAAGGTCAGCAGTTTGATACAATTGATGAAGCTATGGAAGCTAAAGTATTTGACGGGAAAAGCTTAGTAGATATATGGGATGAAGTTTTTCCACAAGTTTTTTAAAATGAAAAGCACCTTTGATGAACTGCACCCCAAAAGTTAGATTTTTTCTGTCTAACTTTTGGGGTGCAGTTCAAATGTATGAGATATTTTTAGTTTTGATTTAATTTCGATATTTTTCCGGAAAATACTTATTTTTCGGAAAGTCAAGATTTTGTTATTATTTATGATATACTGGTACCGTAATTATATCCTTACAGAGGTTAAGTAAGGGTTTCAGTACACGTCAATAGATGTCAAAATATTGATTTTAAGCGATTTTTGATTTTTGGAAACTCATTATATCGCACTACAAATCAATAAAAACTCTACCTTTTACTCTACCTTTTTTAGATAAATATATCATCTGGATATTGAAGTTAAGCCCTGCTATCATTTCGATGGCAGGGCTTTTTAATGTTTGGGACACTACCTTCTTATCTATATTTTGATGGAGCTGAAGTTGACATCTACAAAGTTTAATGTTAAAATACATTCAAAAATATATTTGAATGAGGTGCTTTATGGTTCAAAATGTTGTTACTTCAATAATCCTGTATTCTGGGACAGCCGTAGACTTACTTATTATCCTAATGTTATTTTTTGCCAAAAGAAAAAGCAGAAAAGACATCATTAACATCTATTTAGGACAATTTCTAGGCTCTGTTAGTCTAATATTGCTAAGTTTACTTTTTGCATTTGTCTTAAATTATATTCCTAGTAAAGAGATTTTAGGTTTGCTCGGTTTGATTCCAATTTTCCTAGGACTCAAAGTTTTGCTTTTAGGAGATTCTGATGGAGAAGCTATTGCAAAAGATGGTTTGCGCAAAGATAATAAAAACCTGATTTTTCTAGTCGCTATGATTACTTTTGCAAGTTGTGGTGCTGACAATATTGGTGTTTTTGTCCCATATTTTATTACCTTAAATTTAGCGAATTTGATAGTGGCTTTACTTACCTTTCTAGTCATGATTTATCTCTTGGTTTTTTCTGCCCAAAAATTGGCACAAGTCCCTTCTGTTGGAGAAACTTTGGAAAAATATAGCAGATGGTTTATTGCCGTTGTTTATTTAGGACTGGGGATGTATATCCTGATTGAAAACAACAGCTTTAACATGCTAAGGACTGTGTTCGGCTAGGAGAAAAAATTATGAAAAAAGATAGTATCTGCCAAGTGAATATTATAAATCAGCAAAATGTTACAACCGCAACGAACTACCTTGAAAAGGAAAAAGTCCAAAAATCACTTCGTATTTTATCAAAGTTTACCGATAATAAACAGATAAATATCATCTTTTATCTCCTTGCTGTTGAAGAACTCTGTGTCTGTGATATAGCCTGTTTACTAAATCTCAGTATGGCATCTGCCTCCCACCATCTTCGTAAACTAGCCAATCAAAACATCTTGGATACTAGAAGAGAGGGGAAAATTATATATTATTTTATAAAAGATGAGGAAATCAAAGACTTTTTTAATCAACTAGGATAACAACTATTTTTACTACTTTATCATGATTATATATAGGACTTATCTATGAAATTTTTTGATAAAAATTACTCACATGAAAGACTACTCGTAGCAAATCTTTAAGAAAAAAGTATAATTTAAAGCAAAGCGACCTAGGTAATGCAGGTCAAGTTAGCCAAGTTTAAAAGGGAGAAATCTGAAAGAAAATGTATCTTTGATAGTAGTCATTTATTGTGAAATATGATATATTTATTGATTAGATGGATGAATATTTCTAAAGTTAAATAAAATATGACAGATACATGCTTTTTAGTGTATCTTGTTTGTACTCAAAATATGAAGTGACTATCCAATATTTAAGATTAATAAATATTATACGATGAGATAGAATACTACAAAATGAAAGGCAACGTAATCTGATGAAGAAAGATAGATTAATTGCATTGACAGATGCTGTTCTAGCAATTATTATGACCATTTTGATTTTAGAGTTAGAAAAACCAACGACACCAAGTCTTCAAGCTTTTTGGGATTTACGGCAAAATTTCTTTGCTTATTTTCTTTCCTTTTTCTGGTTGGGATCGTTATGGATGGCACTAAACACATTATGGGAAAAGGTTGAGAAAATTTCCTCAGAAATTATTTGGTGGAATTTGTTTCTACTCTTGGAGCGGCAGGAGTTCTCTTTGGAGAATTTCATGCCATCCAAGATACCAGTCTGAATGATGTGGTGGACCGGATCTATATAAATGTCAAGGATTTACCGTTTCAGTCCTTGGGAGCTTTAGCTAATATCCTGTCTGATGTTAAGAAGGGACTGATTCAAGACAGTCATATCTGGTCTTTCTTCCAGTCATTTTTCAAACAATATCAGTTGATAATCAGCTTAAATCAGATCTATCAGTTTGTCTATCTTTCTCTGATGGAGATCATGTCCTATCTTCACTTTGATTATTGGAAAAAACGGCTCGGTCAGGAGCTAGTATGAATAAGGAGAACAAATGAGACGTTTAAAAATGTTATGGCATATTATACAGGTTACGGGTTTTACTCGGTTTGCTCTGAGTTTTGTGACCTTTGTTTTTGGGTCAGGAGGCGTGCTTTTCCTAGTTGAACCTGCTATCACAAATTACGGAGACGGTCTTTGGTATGCTTTTGTGACTTCGACGACTGTCGGCTACGGGGATCTCCTAGCTGTGACCTTGATTGGAAGGATTACCAGTGTCTTCTTGACGATTTATGGGCTCATATTTTTTGGCTGTTTATCAGCTGTTATTATTAATTATTATACCGATTTAAATAAGGAAAGAGGAGAGGACAAATGACTGCCAATTATTCAACACGGGAATACCGTGAGAAATTATACGATGACCTTCATGTTCGATTGAGAGATACAGCGATTTTGATGTGTGCAATTTTTATTGCCTCTATCGGTCTAAATATGAATTCAACAGCTGTTATTATTGGAGCCATGTTAATTTCACCTCTCATGACACCGATTGTTGGACTGGGATTCGGTTTAGCTATTTTTGATACGCGTTTAATCAAGCAATCTCTAGAGGTTTTATTGACTCAAGTGTTGGTCAGTTTGCTTGTCTCGACTCTGTATTTCTGGATTTCTCCCTTGTCTTATGCAAGTAGCGAGTTGATCGCACGAACCTCTCCAACCATTTGGGATGTTCTCATTGCTATTGCTGGTGGGATTGCTGGTGTGATCGGTTCAAGGAAAAAAGAAGCAAACAATATCGTGCCAGGAGTAGCCATTGCAACAGCTTTGATGCCACCTATCTGTACTGCGGGCTATGGTTTAGCTAATGGAAATATACGATTTTTATTTGGGGCTCTCTATCTTTTCTTGATCAACTGTGTCTTTATCATGCTAGCCAACATTGTTGGAACAAGAATTTTGATGAGAAAATCTCCTTTAACTTCATTTAAAGAGCTGAGCATTAAAATGAGAATTGGCTTGATTTCTTTGATTGTATTGTTGATTCTTCCAGCTAGCTATTCGGCAGTTACTCTGACAATAGAACAAGCGCGCAAAGAAGGGATCAAACAGTTTGTAGGAAAAGAGTTCGCCAATTATACGGTTATTAATCAAGTCTACAAGTCAAGTAACAATGAATTGGTCTTGACGGTTGTTGGAGATCCGATTTCAGAAGAAGAATTAGAAACACTCCACCAAAAACAAGCCTCTTACGGTATTCAATCTGTTCAATTGAAAGTGAATCAAGTTCAGAACTCGCCAACATTAGATAGTGAAGCGACCAAGGAATTTTATGAAAACATTGACAAGTATATTGATCAAAAACTCTCTGAAAAAGATTCACAAAACGATCTCGTAAAAGAAAATGAAGCAGACAAGGATTGAGGACAATGAACTGAATCGGTTTTTACGCCGTGTTTTTCTTGTATCTTCCTCTTTCTTACTTATAGCAGGTTGTTTTTGCTTGAATAAGAAATAAATTAGAAGTTCTATCATCTAAGAAAAATGATGAAAAAAATCATTTAACTAATGGTGTGAACGTTTAGTGTTTATCAGCTCCATTCTCTGTAATTTTGGGGGTAAAATCCACACCATTTAGATAAAATTAGTTGAATTTGATTGGAAAAACGCTTTTATAAAAGCGGAGAAAAGTCTTGATATTACGCTGTTTTTAGTCCAACTGAAATTCATACTTTCCAAACCAGGTCTTAAGAAAAAAGGTAGAGAAAAAGGTAGAGTTTGGATTGAAATACAGTGCAATATATCGCATTTGGCAAAAAGAAAAAACGCTTTAAATCAGCGTTTTTCTTATGTATTGATTCGTATTGAACCCCTACTTAACTTCTGTAAACACTACGTGCTTGCGAAGTTTTGGTGAGTATTTCTTCAATTGAAGACGGTCTGGAGTGTTACGTTTGTTTTTAGAAGTAAGGTACAAGCGTTCACCAGATTCTTTGTGTTCAAGTGTGATATTTACGCGCATGGTATCTCCCTTCTATTATTCAGCTGATGCAGCTTTAGCGATTTTACGTCCTTTGTAGTATCCTTTAAGTGATACGCGGTGAGAACGTGAGTAATCTCCAGTAGTTTCGTCAAAGTTTACAGATGGAGCTGTTACTTTGTAGTGTGTACGACGTTTGTTTTTCTTCGCTTTTGAGGTGCGACGTGCAGGTACTGCCATTTTCTTTTCTCCTTTAGGTATTTAAATTCGATTCAATCTAGTGATTTTCATCAACCATACTAGGATAACACATTTTTTTTGTAAAGTAAAGTTACTTGACAAAAAAAGATAAAAAAATTAGAAGCTAGTAATCGAAATTTTCTGAAAATTCAAGAATTTTATTCTGTTCTTCATGCGGAAATTGTGCTATAATGGTAAAAACTGAAATGGGAGGGAACAAATGACAGAATTAGATACACGTCACCGCAGTAGCGTTTATGACAGTATGGTGAAATCACCAAACCGTGCCATGCTTCGTGCCACTGGAATGACAGATAAGGACTTTGAAACACCGATTGTGGGAGTGATTTCAACTTGGGCGGAAAATACACCATGTAACATTCACTTGCATGATTTTGGGAAATTGGCTAAAGAAGGTGTCAAATCTGCGGGCGCTTGGCCTGTTCAGTTTGGAACCATTACCGTAGCAGACGGGATCGCCATGGGAACGCCTGGTATGCGTTTCTCTCTAACATCTCGTGACATCATCGCGGACTCTATTGAGGCTGCGATGGGTGGTCACAACGTGGATGCCTTTGTCGCTATCGGTGGCTGTGACAAGAACATGCCTGGTTCTATGATTGCCATTGCCAATATGGATATTCCAGCTATTTTCGCCTATGGTGGTACTATTGCACCGGGAAATCTTGATGGCAAAGACATTGACTTGGTTTCTGTCTTTGAGGGTATCGGAAAATGGAACCATGGTGACATGACAGCTGAGGACGTGAAACGTCTCGAATGTAATGCCTGCCCTGGCCCTGGTGGCTGTGGTGGTATGTATACAGCTAATACCATGGCAACTGCTATCGAAGTTCTCGGTATGAGTTTGCCAGGATCTTCATCTCATCCAGCTGAATCAGCTGACAAGAAAGAAGATATCGAAGCAGCAGGACGTGCTGTTGTCAAGATGCTGGAGCTTGGTCTCAAACCATCAGATATCTTGACTCGTGAAGCTTTTGAAGATGCCATCACTGTAACTATGGCTCTCGGTGGTTCTACAAATGCCACTCTTCACTTGCTTGCCATTGCCCATGCGGCTAATGTTGACTTGTCACTTGAGGACTTCAATACGATCCAAGAGCGCGTGCCTCACTTGGCTGACTTGAAACCATCTGGTCAGTATGTCTTTCAAGACCTCTACGAAGTCGGTGGTGTCCCTGCGGTTATGAAATACCTCTTGGCAAATGGTTTCCTTCATGGCGACCGCATCACATGTACTGGTAAGACAGTCGCTGAAAACTTGGCTGACTTTGCAGACCTTACACCAGGCCAAAAAGTCATTATGCCACTTGAAAATCCAAAACGTGCAGACGGTCCGCTTATCATCTTGAATGGGAACCTTGCCCCTGATGGCGCGGTTGCTAAGGTATCAGGTGTGAAAGTGCGGCGTCACGTTGGACCAGCTAAGGTCTTTGACTCAGAAGAAGATGCTATCCAGGCTGTCTTGACAGACGAAATCGTTGATGGCGATGTTGTCGTTGTTCGTTTCGTTGGACCTAAGGGTGGCCCTGGTATGCCTGAGATGCTGTCACTTTCATCCATGATCGTTGGTAAAGGTCAAGGAGACAAGGTTGCCCTCTTGACGGATGGCCGTTTCTCAGGTGGTACTTATGGTCTGGTTGTTGGACATATCGCCCCTGAAGCTCAGGATGGTGGACCGATTGCTTACCTTCGTACAGGTGATATCGTTACGGTTGACCAAGATACCAAAGAAATTTCTATGGCCGTATCCGAAGAAGAACTTGAAAAACGCAAGGCAGAAACAACCTTGCCACCACTTTACAGCCGTGGTGTCCTCGGTAAATATGCCCATATCGTATCCTCTGCTTCACGCGGAGCCGTGACAGACTTCTGGAATATGGACAAGTCAGGTAAAAAATAAACAAGAAAAGCAAGCCATTTTCGGCTTGCTTCTTTTCATCTTCAAAAGTGATTTGCCTGCTTATACTCAATAAAAATCAAAGAGCAAACTAGAAAGCTAGGCGCAGGCAGTACTTGAGTACGACAAGCCGACGCTGACGTGGTTTGAATTTGATTTTTGAAGAGTATTAACGAGGTGGCAGTCCAAGGGCAATGCGGCCGTAGCGACTGATTCGTGTAATCTTCCAGGCAGGCGACCAGGTAACCTCAACCTTGACATCTTCGATACCCTCGATTTGTTTCAGACCTGCGACGATTTCGATAGGCAGGCTTTCGGCGCAATCGCAGGCAGTGTCGGTGAAGGTCATGACAATCTTGCAGAGACCTGTTTCATCTAGACTGATTTCATAAATCAGCCCTAGATTGTAAACATCCAATTCCACATCTGTATCAAAAACCTTCTCTAGTTTTTCGATAATTTGATCTTGTAAGGCCAAAGCTCGGTCATTGATTTTGATATCGTCTCTCATAACAGTCCCTCCACGTGATAAATATCCTCTATTTTCTCATAATTCTGACAATTTGGCAAGTTTTTGATGAATTTTCTGAAAAATATGATAAAATGAAGAAAATATGGAATCAAGGGGAAGTCTATGGAGCAGATTGGAAAAGTCTTTAGACAATTACGAGAGTCAAGAAATATCTCGCTGAGACAAGCAACTGGGGGACAATTTTCTCCGTCTATGTTGTCCCGATTTGAAACAGGTCAGAGTGAGCTTTCGGTGGAAAAGTTTCTATTTGCCCTAGAAAATATATCTGCTAGTGTAGAGGAAATCCTCTTTCTGGCGAGAGGTTTTCAGTATGATACAGATTCGGAGTTGAGAAAAGAAATCACAGATGTTTTGGATTTAAAGAATATAGCACCTCTTGAGGACTTATATCGCAAGGAGTATCAAAAGCATGCCCATTCTCAAAACAAACAGAAACATATTCTAAATGCCATCATTATTAAGTCTTATATGAAGAGTATGGATGAAACGGTTGAGTTAACGGCAGAGGAAGGGAAAGTCCTTCATGACTACTTGTTTTATACTGAGATTTGGGGAATCTATGAACTCAATTTGTTCTCAGTCAGTTCTCCGTTCTTGTCTGTTTCTCTTTTTACTAGATATGTACGAGAAATGGTCCGCAAATCCGATTTTCTAATGGAAATGTCTAGTAATCGAAACCTTTTTCATACTATGCTATTGAATGGTTTTTTAGCCAGCATTGAGTGTGAAGAATTTACCAATGCCTCTTATTTTAAACGTGTCATCAAAGAGCATTTCTACAAGGAAAATGAGACCTATTTCCGAATTGTCTATTTGTGGGCTGAAGGTCTTCTTGATAGCAAGCAGGGTAGAGTCAAGGAAGGTCAGAAAAAGATGGAAGATGCTGTCCATATTTTTGAGATGCTTGGTTGTAACAAATCTGCTGAATACTACAGAAATACAACTGATTGTTGAATATCTGCAAACTAAGAAAATAATTTGAAAATTTAAGCGATAGAACTTTTGACTACTCTCAGGTCGTTACAAAAGTTCTATCGTTTCTTTGCTCATTTTGTGTGTTGCATATATTCAAAAGTTTTCCCTTTCAATTTCTAAGTGCTATACTATAGTCATACTTCATATAGGGATTATAACAAGAAGGGAGATTACCTATGAAACTATTGTTTAGAAATCAAGCTTATCGACTCTTGACTTTGTCGCGTTTCTTCAATGCCTTTGGTGCTTCGATTTTTAACCTGGTATTTATCGTTTATGCATCGACCTTGCCACAAGCCTCTTTTGCTGTTGCTATGGCGAATATTGTCATGATTCTTCCGACTCTATTTACAGTTTTTGTAGGGATTCGGGCAGATTACACAAGGGACAAGGTCAAATGGATGGTCTATAGCGGTTTGTTTCAGGCGGTTTTATTTTTTCTGGCAGCCCTAGTTGTTCAGCAAGCTAGTCTCTTTGCCTTTTCTAGCCTGTGTTTGATCAATGTCATCAGTGATGTGATCAGTGATTTTGCTGGTGGCTTGCGAATGCCTCTCGTTAAGGAAAAAGTAGCTGAAGAGGATCTGATGGAAGCTTATTCTTTTTCCCAGTTTATCACATATATTTCAGCTATTGGTGGTCAAGCTTTTGGAGTTTGGCTCTTAGGTCTATCGGTCAACAATTTTTCCCTTGTTGCGGGAATCAATGCCTGCTTTTTCCTAGTATCAGCCTTTATTCTCTTTTTAGGAAAAAGCAAATTGAGCCTGTCAATTTCATCTGCTGATGGTGAAAACCTAAAAAATGAGAAGCTTCCTATCAAAGACCAATTTCTAACGATTTATCGAAATTTACGCCTTGTTTTTCTTAAAAGTGGACAGAAAAACTTTGGTTTTATGCTCTTTGCTGTCTTGCTTATCAATGCCTTGGGTGGCGCTTTGGGTGGAATTTATAATATCTTCTTTTTGAGCCATTCTCTCTTGAATTTTTCTTACACAGAGACACTATTTATCAATCAAGCCTGTGTTTTGTTAGCAATCATCATCAGTAGCCTTACGGGCAATGATTATTTTGGGAAGCAGTCCTTGCCTAGATTGATGATGTGGGCTACCGTAGGACTCACTCTAATTGGTCTGGCTAACGTATTCAATCAAGTCGTGCTTGGTTTGCTATTTCTATTTTTAACTCTGTATGTGTCTGGTAAAGTTCAACCAAAGATTAGTGCCATGCTCATGAAAAATCTAGCTCCAGAGGTTCTAGCTCGTACCAGTAATTTTTTAGGTTTATTGTTTACCTTATCCATACCTGTGGGAACAGCTTGTTTTTCACTTGTTGCCGTATGGAATATACAGTTGACTTGGATGCTATTTGTTGGTCTTTCCTTGCTAGCTATTCTTTTGACAGTTATTAATCTTAAAAATGATATCTAAATCCTAAATTTTTTCTCACTGTTTTAATCCCTTTATTTATGGTAAAATAAGACTATTAAGTTTAAAGAGGATTCCCTATGAAATTACAAAAACCAAAAGGAACGCAGGATATTTTACCTGCTGAGTCTGCCAAGTGGCAGTACGTTGAGGGCTTTGCCCGTGAGATTTTCAAGCGCTACAACTATGCAGAAGTGCGCACGCCTATTTTTGAGCATTACGAGGTCATCAGCCGCTCTGTCGGAGATACAACGGATATCGTAACCAAGGAAATGTACGATTTTTATGACAAGGGTGACCGCCATATTACCCTCCGTCCAGAAGGAACTGCGCCCGTTGTCCGTTCCTATGTGGAAAATAAACTCTTCGCCCCAGAAGTGCAAAAGCCAAGTAAGTTCTATTACATGGGCCCTATGTTCCGCTATGAGCGTCCGCAAGCAGGACGTTTGCGCCAGTTCCACCAGATTGGTGTTGAGTGCTTTGGTTCTAGCAATCCAGCTACCGATGTGGAAACCATCGCTATGGCAGCCCATTTCTTGAAAGAAATCGGCATTAAAGGTGTGAAATTGCATCTCAACACTCTGGGAAATCCTGAGAGCCGTGCGGCTTACCGTCAAGCCTTGATTGACTATTTGACACCGCTCAAGGAGACCTTGTCTAAGGATAGCCAACGTCGTTTGGAGGAAAATCCTCTTCGTGTCTTGGACTCTAAAGAGAAAGAAGACAAGGTGGCAGTGGAGAATGCGCCGTCTATCTTGGATTTCCTTGATGAAGAAAGCCAAGCTCACTTTGATGCTGTGCGTCAGATGTTGGAAAATCTGGGTGTAGACTACATCATTGATACCAATATGGTGCGTGGTCTGGACTACTACAACCACACAATTTTCGAGTTCATCACAGAAATCGAGGGCAATGACTTGACCGTCTGTGCGGGTGGTCGCTATGATGGCTTAGTTGCCTATTTTGGTGGTCCTGAGACTGCTGGATTTGGTTTTGGACTTGGTGTAGAGCGCCTGCTTCTCATTCTTGAAAAGCAAGGTGTGGCCCTTCCTATAGAGAACGCTCTAGATGTTTATATCGCAGTTTTGGGTGAAGGAGCAAATGTTAAGGCCTTGGAGTTGGTACAAGCCCTTCGCCAACAAGGATTCAAAGCAGAGCGTGATTACCTTAACCGGAAGCTCAAAGCTCAGTTCAAGTCAGCCGATGTCTTTGCGGCTAAGACTCTCATCACTCTCGGAGAGAGCGAAGTCGAAAGCGGACAAGTGACGGTTAAGAACAACCAAACTCGAGAAGAAGTTCAAGTGTCACTTGATGCTATCAGCCAAAACTTCTCAGAAATCTTTGAAAAATTAGGCTTTTAATAGTAGAAAAACTGGTCAGGATCTTATTCCTGACCTTTTTCTTTTGCAAAATGACAATAATCTTAAACTTTTTGACAAATATGATTGTCAAAAATAAAAAGATATGTTACAATGAAATCAAGATAAGAACAAAGGAGAAAAAAGACATGCTAAAAAATCGTCTAAAAGAGCTTCGAGCTCGCGATGGCCTGAATCAAACAGAGCTGGCCAAACTGGCTGGCGTGTCCAGGCAAACCATCAGCTTGCTTGAGCGGGATGAGTATACCCCATCCATCGTCATTGCCCTGAAGATTGCTCAGATATTCCATGAGCCAGTCGAGTCGGTTTTCCGCTTAGAGGAGGATGAGTGATGAACAAGTATAAAGTGATTTATTATCTTAGTATTCTTGTGTTTATTGCAAATATCTTTGTTATGATTGGAAGTCTATTTGGTTGGTTTACAATTGTTGAAAGTAAATACCTCTTCTGGATTAACATAGTTTTACTATTAGTCTTTAGATGGGTAGAGAGAAAGATAAAGTTTAAAGAGATCGTAAAAGGAGAAAAGTTATGAAAGAGTTTTTAGCGGGTTTTCAAGTCGATACTGAGAACAAAGAACTTGCCGGTGTTTGTGCAGGTTTAGGAAATTATTTTAACATTCAAGCCAATATCGTTCGTTTGGTGACAGTCTTGTTGTTTCTCTCTTCTACGGAGATTGGGATTATAACAGTAACTCTCTATGCCTATCTAGCAGGTTGGCTTGGGAATGAACCCTTGGGAGATGGAGCAAAAAAGCAAGAAATCAAGCTATTCTCTTACTTGCTGTTTGTTTGATTTTGGTGTCACTTGGAACAGAAGGCTTGACCTCTATTTTTGAATCAGGAAAAGCTTTTTGTCAATGGTTGTCTGGTTTGTTTTAGGAAGAGGTTTAAAGATGGAAAAGAATCACATAATTTTTGCACTGAAACTTTTTATTACCGGAGCTTTATTAGGAATACTTGCCGGAGCTCTTGGAGTTAATCCTTTAAGTATCAATCAAGAGCAAGTAATCCCTGCCTTGTTATCAATCTTTTTTGGTCTAGGGCTGATTACGGCAACTCTAACCTTTTATTTTATTAGAAAAAGCAATAAGGCCTATCAGAACTATCAAAGAGAAGAAGAGGACGAAGAAAACGAACAAGACTATCTTGCTATGTATCGTTTCTTGGATTATGGTACAGTGGCTTGGAATGTTTCCCAAATTAGTATGCTATTCTGTATGATTTTAGACTTAGGAAGATTCGGCATATCAGCAACATCCTTACTTTTGATAGTTGTAAGTATTTGGTCGGGTGTTTACTGCCTAAAAATCACCAGCAAGATTCGTAACTATAAACTTTCTGTTATGGCGACTCCAAAGGAAGTTTTGGAATACCTTAATACTTATGATGAGGGAGAAAAACAGGCTGAGATGGAAGAAGCTTACTTGATCTTGTTCAAGGTCAATCAGCTCATCATACCAGGTATCTATATTGTCTTAGTAGTTCTATCTATGGTATTAGGACAAGTACAGTTGGTTGCTCTGCTCGTGGCAGTTGTCATCCATTTGTATACCAATGTTGCACAATTGCGAAAAACAAAACGTTATTTCAAATAGGAGTCTTTTATGAAACTACTTAAAAACCTTGGCTGGTTTCTTCTAGCCATTCTATCCTTTTACTTTGGCTATGGTCTGGTTCAGAGTATGGCTTTATCAGCGCTTGACCTAGGGGCTTCGATCTTTGGAGTCTTGCCACTTTATGTCGCCCTGTCAGGGGCCTATGTTTATGGAGTTTACAGATGGTATCAGACAGAAAAGGTTAGCATCCAGACGACTGCTTTTAATCGTTATATCTGGTTGCCTACTCTGGTTTTGCTAGTGGCGATTACAGCCCAGTTCTTTTTGCCAGATGATCCGTCGGTCAATCAACAAATCGTATCTCAACTGACAGTGGCTCAGCCTGTCTTTGGTTTCTTTATGGTGGTAGTCTTTGCTCCTCTGACGGAAGAACTCATCTTTAGAGGAATCTTGGCGCGCTATCTCTTTCCTAAGCAGGACAATAACAAACAGACAGCTCTGTTTCTCCTTGTATCGAGTGTCCTTTTTGCCTTGATTCATTTTCCAGGGACTTTGCAACAGTTTTTAGTTTATGCTAGTCTGGGATTGAGTTTGGGACTGGCTTATGTGAGCCGAAAAGGTCTTCTTTACAGCATTTCTTTACACGCTTTGAATAATTTAATCGGCTTTTTGATGATACTCATGCTATAATAGAGTCAGGAGGTCACATGAAACGAGTAATTTTATTAGCAGTGATACAGGCGGTCGTTCTCTTCTTTATCATCGGGGCACTTGCCTATGCCTTTAAAGGCGACTTCTTTTACAACTATCTAGCAGTTGTCTTTGCGCCTATTGCAGGTATCTTGCGTTTTGCTTCGGCTTATGCGACGGAGATTGTTCTACCTAAAAAGGCAGCTGAGATTGCTGAAAAGCGTAAAAAAGGTTAAGAATCATAATCAGAGAATCCGATAATGCTTTCATCGGATTTTTTGTCTGTTTGTTTTGATTCCTAAATACAATCAAACTTTTCTGCTGATTTTCATGAAGAGCCTGCGCTTTTATGGTAAAATAGTAACAGAATAAAAGAGGAGAGAAGAAATGAAACGTAGTATGTATGCTGGTCGTGTTCGTGAGGAACACATCGGACAAGAAATGACCTTGAAAGGATGGGTTGGCCGTCGTCGTGACTTGGGTGGTTTGATCTTTATCGACCTTCGTGACCGTGAAGGGATCATGCAGTTGGTTATCAACCCTGAAAAAGTATCTGCAGAGGTCATGGCAACGGCTGAAAGTCTTCGTAGCGAATTTGTCATTGAGGTGACTGGACAAGTCGCTGCGCGTGAACAGGCAAATGATAAATTGCCGACTGGTGCAGTTGAGTTGAACGTGACAGCTCTTACAGTGCTTAATACAGCCAAAACAACGCCTTTTGAGATTAAAGATGGGATTGAGGCCAATGACGATACACGTTTGCGTTACCGTTACCTTGACCTTCGTCGTCCAGAAATGTTGGAAAATCTTAAACTTCGTGCCAAGGTGACCCACTCTATCCGTAACTACTTGGATGAGTTGGAGTTTATCGACGTGGAGACACCATTCCTTTCTAAATCAACACCAGAAGGAGCGCGTGACTATTTGGTGCCATCTCGTATTAATAAAGGGCATTTCTATGCTCTTCCTCAGAGCCCACAGATTACCAAACAGCTCTTGATGAATGCTGGATTTGACCGCTATTACCAAATCGTTAAATGTTTCCGTGATGAAGACTTGCGTGGAGACCGTCAGCCTGAGTTTACCCAGGTCGACTTGGAAACGTCATTCCTTAGTGAGCAAGAAATCCAAGATATCACAGAAGGCTTGATTGCGCGCGTGATGAAAGAAACCAAAGGCATCGAAGTAACACTTCCATTCCCTCGTATGAAGTATGATGACGCGATGTCTCTTTATGGTTCTGATAAGCCAGATACCCGTTTTGACATGTTGCTTCAGGACTTGACAGAAGTTGTCAAGGGTGTTGATTTTAAAGTCTTTTCAGAAGCACCTGCCGTTAAAGCCATTGTGGTCAAAGGAGCAGCAGATAACTACTCACGTAAAGACATTGACAAGATGACTGAAGTAGCCAAACAATATGGTGCCAAAGGTCTTGCTTGGGTCAAGGTAGTTGATGGAGAATTAAATGGACCGGTTGCCAAGTTCTTAACTGGTATCCAAGGAGAATTGACAGCAGCACTTGCTCTTGAAGACAAGGATTTGGTTCTATTTGTGGCGGATACGCTTGAAGTGGCGAATGCAACACTAGGTGCCCTTCGTGTCCGTATTGCCAAAGAGCTTGACTTGATTGATAACGATAAGTTCAATTTCCTTTGGGTGGTTGACTGGCCAATGTTTGAATGGTCTGAAGAAGAAGAGCGCTACATGAGTGCCCACCATCCATTTACCCTTCCACAGGAAGAAACAGCTCACGAATTAGAAGGTGATTTGGCTAAGGTTCGTGCCATTGCTTACGATATCGTCTTGAACGGCTATGAGCTTGGTGGTGGTAGTCTTCGTATCAACCAAAAAGACCTTCAAGAACGCATGTTTAAGGCTCTTGGTTTCTCAGCTGAAGAAGCAAATGACCAGTTTGGTTTCCTTCTTGAAGCCATGGACTATGGTTTCCCACCACATGGTGGTTTGGCTATCGGTCTTGACCGCTTTGTCATGTTGCTTGCAGGAGAAGAAAATATCCGTGAAGTCATTGCCTTTCCTAAGAACAATAAGGCAACCGACCCAATGACACAAGCTCCATCAACAGTCGCTCTCAAACAACTAGAGGAACTCAGCTTACAAGTAGAAGAAGATGAAACAAGCAAAACGAATTAAGCGGTGGCGCTATTATCTGCGCCGCTTTGCTTATCAGATAAAAATCTTACGAGTTTTACAAAGTATTTCTCGGGAAAAATATGATGAGAAAGTATCGGCTTCTCTGGTTTATGGTTTTTTGTCAGCAGTAGCAGTCAATTTCTTTTTTCAACCAGGGCACGTTTACTCCAGTGGTGCGACGGGTCTGGCACAGATTATCTCTGCTTTGAGTAATCACTGGTTTGGTTTTTATATTCCGATATCGCTAACCTTTTATGCTATCAATTTTCCGTTGATGATTTTGGCTTGGTATCAGATTGGACATAAGTTTACAATCTTTACCTTTATCACAGTATCCATGAGTTCCCTCTTTATCCAGCTTGTGCCAGTTGTGACCTTGACAGAGGATCCCATCATCAATGCTCTTTTTGGGGGTGTTGTCATGGGCTTGGGGATTGGTTTTGCACTCCGTAACAATATTTCTAGCGGAGGTACAGATATCGTCAGTCTCACCATTCGAAAGAAAACGGGTAAGAATGTCGGCAGTATTTCTTTCTTGGTAAATGGAACCATCATGCTGATAGCAGGTCTGACCTTTGGTTGGAAATACGCCCTCTACTCTATGATCACCATTTTTGTATCGAGCCGTGTGACAGACGCGGTCTTTACAAAGCAAAAACGAATGCAGGCCATGATTGTGACCAATAATCCTGACAAGGTAATCGCAAAAATCCATAAAAAATTGCACCGTGGAGCAACCATGATCCACGATGCAGAAGGAACCTATAATCATGAGAGAAAAGCAGTCTTGATTACGGTTATCACGCGAGCAGAGTTTAATGATTTTAAACACATCATGAAACAGGTCGATCCAACAGCCTTTGTCTCTGTATCTGAAAATGTCCACATCCTAGGACGATTCGTAGAAACAGACAATTAATCATACTCAAAAGACCAGCCTTGGGGCTGGTCTTTATTTTTCAATAATTTTGTGCCCAATCAACTGGCGGTAACAAATTTGTTTATTGTTTTTGGCATCGTTGATGATCTGGAGAATGGTTTCAAAGGAAACACGTCCAAGTTCCAAGCTATTGATATCCACATAGGCTGCCAAGTTCAGTTTAGGGTTGACCGAGTCAAAGCTGAGGACAGGGACATCCAGTTGGTGTTTTGCGATGTAATCACAGACCCCTGCAGCAAGAAGGCTATCAATAGTAATAATAGCATCAATATTTGGATCATGTTCGAAGAGAAGTTTACTAAAGCGATAACCATTATCTTCAAGAAATTCGGTTGCAAAGTAGGTTAAGTTGGTATCAATCGGAAGTTGGTGTTGTTTGAGTGCGGACTCATAGCCAGTTAGACGATCTTGCGTTACGAAGAGTCGCTTTGTCCCCCCGATGAAGGCAATTCGTTTGCATCCTTTTTTGATGAAATACTCTGTCGCATCAAAGCCCGCCTGTACATTGTCATTATCAACAAGAGGGATAAAGGGTGAAGTAGATTTTCCGAGAATGAGGAAAGGGAACTGCTCATCGGCTACTAGCTTGACCAGAGGATCTTCTTCTTCAGCATAGAGGAAAATCAAACCATCTACACGCTTACCATAGACCATCTGGGAAATAGCTTTGAGCCGCTCTTTTGCATCTTTCCCCGTTGCAATCTGAATAGCATAGTGGTTCTCAGATGCCACTTGGGCGATCCCTCGTAGAACAGATGGGAAGAAAGGATTTTGGTAAAAGGCATCCGAGTCGTCAGGCAATACCAAACCGATAACCTGAGTATAGCTGCTAACTAGGCTACGAGCATTGAGATTGGGATGGTAGTTGAGTTCCTTCATTGCCTTGCGAACTCGTTTTTTGGTTTCATCACTAATCGTTGATTTGTTTTGAATAACGCGGGTAACAGTTGAAGGTGAGACACCTGCTGCCTTGGCCACGTCTTTAATCGTAACGGGCATAAAAATCTCCTATTTATGATAATCTGGATCACGGAAGTGTGTCTTATAAAAAATGGTGACCAGATAAAGAACAAAAAGAATGTTTTGTACAGTGATAAGGGTTGCCATATTTTGGCCAAAAAGTCCCAAAATAAGCGTAATCAGAGTGGGTAATCCTAAACAGTTCAAGATAAAATGGTAGCACTCTTTAAAGGTCCTAAATGAAAAGAGGCGTGATCTTTTGGTGATATAAAGGAGAAAGCTAGCTCCAAGAGAGACAATGAAGAAATTCAATCCAAAGAGAAAGCTTGCACCAAGAACGAGAAAGAGACTGATATAGACCCGATTTTGTTGGTACCAATCTTTAGAAATGGCCTGGGTTAGATCTTCCTTACTCTGGAAACTCTCCGTTTGAATCGCGTGGTAGCGAATGCGAGTTAGTTCCTTACTTTCCTTACTGATGACGAGTTCTTCCGTATCAAAATGAAGTTGCAAGTCCTTTGGCAATTCTTTGTTTTGGCTTGGGCCAATTAAAAGAGAAGGCTGCTGATTTTTAGTTCCAGCATAGCTCAGTTTTCCATCTATTATCTGCGCATTCTCCGACAAATCCATGATCGCTTCATCTGTCAGGGGTGTGTAGACATTATCGATAAACGTATCCAGTGGATACGTTTCCTGTGAGCTGTTTTGAATGGCAATTGGAACCATAGACAAGCTGATGAGGAAAATGCTAGTAAAGAGGAGTTGAAACCAGTTGAGTCCAAAACGTTTTGACAGGGGCTTACGAAATCCCCAAATACTTGAAAAATATGAAAATGGATATGGAAGCATAGGCATCTTTCTAAAAGTGTTTTCTATATGAGTATTATTATATAGAGAAATGTGCTTTATTTCAAGTCTAGGAGACAAATTGCTTGCTTCAAGAATAGTTTTATAGTCACAAGCTCTAATACTCAATGAAAATCAAAGAGCAAACTAGGAAGCTAGCCGCAGGTTGCTCAAAGCACTGCTTTGAGGTTGTAGATAAGACTGACGAAGTCAGTTACATATATCTACGGCAAGGCGAAGCTGACGTGGTTTGAATTTGATTTTCGAAGAGTATAAAATGAAAAAGGGTGGCGGGGATAAATTATCCCTTGTCGCCACCACTTGTAAGTCCTGAAACAAAGTTCTTTTGTAGGAAGAAGAAGAGAATACAGATTGGAAGGGCGATGAGGATAGCACCTGCTGAGAAGTAGGCAATCTTCAAGTTTTTCACATTGCTGACAAAGGTCTGTAGACCAACGGCAACTGTAAAGTATTCTTTCTCACGAAGCAAGAAACTAGAGAGGATATAGTCTCCGAAAGGTCCCATGAAGGCCCAGAGCGCTTGTACTGCAACCATTGGGCGAACGAGTGGGAGAACAATTTGCCAGAAGCGACGGAAGTGTCCTGCACCATCTAGTTTTGCTGATTCATCAAGAGACATCGGTACTGTGTCGAAGTAGCCTTTCATCAACCAAGCATTCATCGGGATACCACCACCGACATATAGGAAGATGAGGAACCAGCTTTGGTTAAGGGCATTCAACATAAGGGCCATAACGAAGAAGGCTGTCAAAGCGGCCATAGTTGGCACCATTTGGATAATCAAGAAGAAGACCAAACTTTGTTTACGAGCCAAGAAGTTGTAACGGCTGTAGGCATAACCAGCAAGTACGATGATACTTGTTTGAACAGCCATTGTAATCAAGGCGATAATCAAAGTGTTGAGGTACCAAGTGCCGTACAAGGTTTCAGTGAAGAGCCCTTGGAAGTTGGCAAAGCTAAAGTCGACGTTAGCATCTAGTTTAAAAGCTACGACGTTACCAGTCTTGAAGGCTGACATAATAGTAATCAAAAGTGGATAGATAATCACGATTGAAAGACCAATCAAGTAGAGGTAAGTGAGGGTTTGAGTCAGTCTACGTTTGAGTTTGATTGAGTTATTCATCTTAGACGTCCTCCATATCAAATGCGTGTAGTTTCTTGAATGCGATCATAGAGATAGAGATGACAATGATAGAGATGATCAAGGTAACAGCTGCCGCCATAGAGTATTGAGGAGATGTACCTGTTGTCAAGCGATAAATCCATGAGATCAAGATATCAGTTGAACCGGCTCCACCACCAACGCTACCAGGACCTCCGCCGTTGAAGAGGTACATGATAGAGAAGTTGTTAAAGTTGAAGGTGTATTGGCTGATCAATGTTGGTGCTGCAACAGCCAAAATCATAGGGAAAGTGATGTTGCGGAATTTTTGCCAAGCATTGGCACCATCGATATAAGCCGCTTCGTAGAGGTCGTTAGGAATTGACTGCAAGATACCCAAAGTCAAAACGTAGATGTATGGGAATCCTAGCCAACCTTGCATCATAATCAAGGCAATCTTGGTCCAAGTTGGGTCTGTTTTCCAAGGGATAAGAGCACCGTCAAGGAAAGGAAGAACCTTAGCCAAGATAGGCAATACTTGAGTGTTGATCGCTCCGACACTATCGTTAAACATGTTTGAGAATGTCAAGATAGTGATGAAAGCTGGAACAGCCCAAGGAAGAAGGAAAATAACACCAAAGATACGTTTTCCTTTGATAAATGGTTGGTTAGCAATGATTGCAGTAAAGATACCAATCACAATCTGCAAAGTAGAAGCAGACAAGGCCCAGATGATGGTCCAAGAAAGAACCGCACCGAAGGCTGAACGGAAGGTACTTAAGCTCCAGATGTTTGTAAAGTTAGTCAAACCAACCCAGTCCAACAATTTGTTTGGTGGCAAGTGTTGGAAGTCGTAGTTGGTAAAGGCAATCATCAAGGTTACGATAACTGGGAAGATAATCGCAAATGTCATAGCGACGTAAGATGGGATGATCAAGAGGTAAGGGAAACCATTCTCATAAATACCTTTGATCATATCTTTAAAAGTCCGTGGGACAGGAATTCCATTGTTAATACGTTTTGCGATTGTATGTGCATCTTTAATATTTGAGAAATAAAAGAGCACATAAACGACTACAAAGATTAAATGGAAGGCACCACGAATCAGCATAAAGAGGGAATTATCACGACCTGGCTTGTCACCAAGAGTGATCAAATTGTGCAATTCAGGGGCTGCAAGTGCTAGGAAATAAAGAACAAACACGATAGTTACACCAAGGAAGATAAAACCTTTGGCCTTTTGTTTATTGTAAATCTGTCCTAACCCAGGAATCACTGAAAGCAAGGCTGCTTTGCTAGGTTGTTGGTTTTCCATGAATACTCCTTTCATAGGATACGAGATTGAAGTTTGTCTCCAATCACTAGATAGGCAACTGCAATCATTCGTAAATTTATAAAATCAAAGGGGGATTTGTATTCTCCCCCCTTGTAACGAATTCAATTATTCACCAAATTTTTGTTTGATTGTTTCTTTGATCAATGTTACAGCATCGTTAGCAGCTGTCTTAGCATCTTTTTTACCACTTACAGCGTCAAAGAGCATTGTTTTAGCTGGATCCCAAACAGCTGACATTTGAGAAATGTTTGGCATTGGTTGAGCGTTCTTGAACTGTTTGATAACAGCTGTTGTCAACTCATCGTTTTTACCTTCAGCGTATGAACGAGCTTCAGTGTTAGCTGGGATTTCGTTAGTTGCATCGTAGAATGCTTTTTGTTGTTCAGTTGAAACAAGGAAGTCTACAAATTTTTGTGCAGCTTCAAGGTTCTTAGTGCTTGATGGGATGATCCAAGCTTTACCACCACCGAATGGTGTGTATTCTTTACCATTTGGAAGAGTTGGAATAGTAGCAACACCGTAGTTTACTTTAGCATCTTTGAATGCTTGAGCTTTCCAAGGTCCATCGATGATAGCAGCTGTTTTACCTTCTTGGAATTGAGTTTGGATCAAGTTTGCAGCACCTTCAGTATCTTGCATACCTTTAGGCCATTTTTCATACCAAGATTTAGCGTAGTTGACACCAGTGATAGAACCGTCGTTTGCAAGACCGATGTCTTTAGCGTCTTTACCGTTTTGTCCGAATACGTAACCACCGTTACCAGCAAGGAGTCCGTATGCGTAGTAGAAGTTTGTCCAGTCAGCTAGGAATGCAGTAGTTTTGCCATCTTCACCAGCGAAAGCGTATTTGCTGTCTTTAGCAAGTTCTTCTAATTCAGCAAAAGTTTTTGGAGCTTCTTTAAGCAAGTCTTTGTTGTAGTACATAACAAGTGACTCGATAACGGCAGGAGCACCGTAAACTTTACCGTCAGCAGCTGTTACAAGAGATTTAGTTTTATCATCTGTTTTAGCGCCGTCGCTCAAAGTAACTTCTGAAAGTTGTCCGTCAGTACCAAGGCTACCTACACGGTCGTATGGAGCCATCATAACGTCAGCAGCTTGACCTGATTGGTTGTCAAGTGAAAGTTTGTCAAGTCCACCAAGTTGGTCACCTGATTTGATGTTAACTTTTGTACCTGATTCTTTTTCATAAGCTGCAGCAACTTTTTCAGCGTAGGCTTTGTATTGGTCTTCAACGTAGAAAGTGATTTCTTTTGCTTCAGATGAGCTAGTATCAGCTGCTTTATCAGCAGTTTTGCTTCCGCAAGCTACCAAAAGTAAGCTAGCAAGAGTAGCAGTTCCGAGCACAGCAGCGCTCTTCATGAATTTAGATGACATAGTGTATTCCTCCTAAAGAATAACAAAAATAATTTAATGAGAAAACGCAAACGTTTTCTTTTACGAACTTAGTATAGCACAAATAGAAAACGGTTGCAAGCGTTTTTAGGAAATTTTTTTAAAAAATTTTAAGGTTTCAAACATTTGTTAAAGCCCATATATAGGAAAGAACTTAAAATGTTTGTTTTTTTTGAATTGAAAATATATTAGGAAAACGATTGCGTAAATTCGGCTCGGTTTTTCAGAAAATAGAGCAGATATTGGGAATGAATTATCTTAAATCAGAAAATCTTTAAAATTTTTTCGCTTATTTCATAAAATATCAGTGGCAACAAGTTTTGTTTGATTAAAATAATTCAAAAAATTTTTTTAAAAACGCTTGCATTTGTTTTTGAAATGAGTTATACTTAAATTAACGCAAACGTTTGCGCCTTAATTGCGCAACGTTTTATAACAAACACATGAGGTGCTATTATGAAAAAACGTCAAAGTGGTGTGTTGATGCACATCTCTTCTCTGCCAGGAGCATACGGGATTGGATCATTTGGCCAGACTGCCTATGATTTCGTTGATTTCTTGGTTCGTACGAAGCAACGTTACTGGCAAATCCTCCCTCTTGGGACAACAAGCTATGGAGATTCTCCATACCAATCATTCTCAGCCTTTGCTGGGAATACGCATTTTATCGACCTTGATATCTTGGTAGAGCAAGGCTTGCTCGAAGCCAGTGATCTTAAAGGTGTTGACTTTGGTAGCGATGCATCTGAAGTTGACTATGCGAAGATTTATTACGCACGTCGTCCACTTTTAGAAAAAGCAGTTAAACGCTTCTTGGAAGTGGGTGATGTCAAAGATTTTGAGAAGTTTGCTCAAGATAACCAATCTTGGCTCGAACTCTTCGCAGAGTATATGGCTATCAAAGAGCATTTTGACAATCTTGCTTGGACAGAGTGGCCAGATGCAGAAGCTCGTGCGCGTAAAGCTTCAGCACTTGAAAGCTACCGTGAGAAATTGGCAGACAAGTTGGTTTACCACCGTGTGACTCAATACTTCTTCTTCCAACAATGGTTGAAATTGAAAGCCTACGCTAACGACAACCACATCGAAATCGTTGGGGACATGCCTATCTACGTAGCGGAAGATTCAAGCGATATGTGGGCAAATCCACATCTCTTCAAGACAGATGCCACTGGTAAAGCAACTTGCATCGCAGGATGTCCACCAGATGAGTTTTCTGCTACTGGTCAGCTTTGGGGGAACCCAATCTATGACTGGGAAGCCATGGACAAAGACGGTTACAAATGGTGGGTTGAACGCTTGCGCGAAAGCTTCAAGATTTACGATATCGTTCGTATCGACCACTTCCGCGGTTTCGAATCTTACTGGGAAATCCCTGCTGGTTCCGATACAGCAGCACCTGGTAAATGGGTGAAAGGTCCAGGCTACAAACTCTTCGCAGCTGTTAAGGAAGAGCTTGGTGAGCTAAACATCATCGCAGAAGACCTTGGTTTCATGACAGATGAAGTCATCGAGTTGCGTGAACGTACTGGCTTCCCAGGAATGAAGATTCTTCAGTTTGCCTTCAACCCAGAAGACGAAAGTATCGATAGCCCACACTTGGCACCTGCCAACTCTGTTATGTATACAGGAACACACGATAACAATACAGTCCTTGGTTGGTACCGTAATGAGATTGACGATCCAACTCGTGAATACATGGCTCGTTACACGAACCGTAAAGAGTACGAAACAGTGCCACACGCTATGCTTCGCACAGTATTTTCATCAGTTAGCTTCATGGCTATTGCAACCATGCAAGACTTGCTAGAACTAGATGAGTCAGCTCGTATGAACTTCCCATCTACTCTTGGCGGAAACTGGTCATGGCGTATGACAGCAGATCAATTGACACCAGCTGTTGAAGAAACTTTGCTTGACTTGACTACAATTTATCGCCGAATCAATGAAAATTTGGTAGAATTAAAGAAATAAGACAATATCAGGAGACACATAAACATGTTACCATTAAACGAATTTGTACAAAAACGTTACAATAAAACCATTGCAGAATGTAGCAACGAAGAGCTTTACCTTGCTCTTCTCAACTACAGCAAGCTTGCTAGCAGCCAAAAACCAGTGAATACTGGTAAGAAAAAAGTTTACTACATCTCAGCTGAGTTCTTGATCGGTAAACTCTTGTCAAACAACTTGATTAACCTTGGTCTTTACGACGATGTGAAAAAAGAACTTGCTGCTGCAGGTAAAGAGTTGATCGAAATCGAAGAAGTAGAATTGGAACCATCGCTTGGTAACGGTGGTTTGGGACGTTTGGCAGCCTGCTTTATCGACTCAATCGCTACACTTGGTTTGAATGGTGACGGTGTTGGATTGAACTACCACTTCGGTCTTTTCCAACAAGTTCTTAAAAACAACCAACAAGAAACAATTCCTAACGCTTGGTTGACAGAGCAAAACTGGTTGGTACGCTCAAGCCGTAGCTACCAAGTGCCATTTGCACACTTCACATTGACATCTACTCTTTACGATATCGATGTACCTGGTTACAAAACAGCTACTAAAAACCGCTTGCGTTTGTTTGACTTGGATTCAGTTGATTCTTCTATCATCGAAGATGGTATTAACTTTGACAAGACAGATATCGCTCGCAATTTGACTCTCTTCCTTTACCCAGACGATAGCGACAAGCAAGGTGAATTGCTCCGTATCTTCCAACAATACTTCATGGTTTCAAATGGTGCACAATTGATCATCGACGAAGCAATCGAAAAAGGAAGCAACTTGCATGACCTTGCGGACTACGCAGTTGTACAAATCAACGATACTCACCCATCAATGGTGATCCCTGAATTGATCCGCCTCTTGACTGCGCGTGGTATCGAACTTGACGAAGCAATCTCTATCGTTCGTAGCATGACTGCCTACACTAACCACACAATCCTTGCTGAAGCCCTTGAAAAATGGCCTCTTGAATTCTTGGAAGAAGTGGTTCCTCACTTGGTACCAATCATCAAAGAATTGGACCGTCGTGTGAAAGCAGAATACAAAGACCCAGCTGTTCAAATCATTGATGAAAACGACCGTGTACACATGGCTCACATGGATATCCACTACGGATACAGTGTTAACGGGGTAGCAGCCCTCCACACTGAGATCTTGAAGAACTCTGAGTTGAAAGCATTCTACGACATCTACCCAGAAAAATTCAACAACAAAACAAACGGTATCACATTCCGTCGTTGGCTCATGCATGCCAACCCAAGACTGTCTCACTACTTGAATGAGATTATTGGAGAGGGTTGGCACCATGAAGCGGATGAACTTGAAAAACTCTTGTCATACGAAGACAAGGCTGCTGTTAAAGAAAAATTGGAAAGCATCAAGGCTCACAACAAACGTAAATTGGCTCGTCACTTGAAAGATCACCAAGGTGTGGAAATCAATACAAACTCTATCTTTGATATCCAAATCAAACGTCTTCACGAGTACAAACGCCAACAAATGAACGCTTTGTATGTCATCCACAAATACCTTGATATCAAGGCTGGTAACATCCCTGCTCGTCCAATCACAGTCTTCTTTGGTGGTAAAGCAGCTCCTGCCTACACAATCGCCCAAGACATCATTCACTTGATCCTTTGCTTGTCAGAAGTGATTGCAAATGATCCAGAAGTAGCCCCACACTTGCAAGTGGTTATGGTTGAAAACTACAACGTTACTGCAGCAAGCTTCCTTATCCCAGCATGTGATATCTCAGAACAAATCTCACTTGCTTCTAAAGAAGCTTCAGGTACTGGTAACATGAAATTCATGTTGAACGGTGCTTTGACTCTTGGTACTATGGACGGTGCTAACGTGGAAATCGCTGAGTTGGTTGGCGACGAAAACATCTATATCTTTGGTGAAGATTCAGAAACTGTTATCGACCTTTACGCAAAAGCAGCTTACAAATCAAGCGAATTCTATGCTCGTGAAGCTATCAAACCTTTGGTTGACTTCATTGTGAGCGATGCTGTTCTTGCAGTAGGTAAGAAAGAACGCTTGGAACGTCTTTACAACGAATTGATCAACAAAGACTGGTTCATGACTCTCCTTGACTTGGAAGACTACATTAAAGTCAAAGAGCAAATGCTTGCTGACTACGAAGACCGCGACGCATGGTTGGATAAAGTCATCGTTAACATTGCCAAAGCAGGATTCTTCTCATCTGACCGTACAATCGCTCAGTACAACGAAGATATCTGGCACTTGAACTAATAATTACATAATTTAAACCCGTACCTTGAAGGTGCGGGTTTTGTCTTATCGGAAAGATTTATTTACAGTGCTTTCCCAACCAAAATCTCTGCTTCGATGGTAATCTCTGTCAGTTGGCTCCAGTCAATCTTAGTATGGTCAATGTGAAAGAGTAAGGGTGTCATGGCAAGCAGAGCTTGGCGTTGCTCAGCCGAGATAGGTTTTGTTAAGGAAGCAATCTGACGAGATTGGATACGGAAGTGTTCTTGGAAATGTTCCTTAATATCTTGATTAGAATAATCCTTCTTTGTCAGCTGGTTCTGCACCATTTGACGGATTTCCTTGAGGTGATTTTCAGTTGGGATAACCTTGATCAAGATACCGTCTTTGGATAAAACGCGGCGAAATTCTCCATAGTTGGCAGGTGAAAAGATATCAAGCAGGATATCCATGCTGGCGTCTTTTATAGGAAGACGGGCCAAGTCACCGACGAACCAATTGACTGCCCAGTTGGGTTCACTCTTAGCAGCGATTTGGACCGAGTCTTTTGAGATGTCAAAGGCATAGAAGGTTTTATCAGAGTGAGCTTCTTGGAGTTTGCGAGAGTAGAAGCCTTCACCACAGCCGATATCCAAGATAGTTTTGGCAGTTTCTAGGCTTGCAAGTAAGTCGGAGATTGCTTTTAAGATAGTCTGATAAAATCCGGCTTTTAGGATTTCTTGGCGGTTTTGGAAGTTTTCCTTGTCGTAGTTGGCAGATTGTTTGATTTGAGGTGCTAGATTGACATAGCCGAATTTTGCTAAATCGAAAGAGTGGCGGTTACTGCACTTGAGGCTAGTTTCGATCAAGGTCAGATTTTTTTGACAGATAGGGCAGGAAAAGGCGCTAGCAGTAGCGAAACGCTGGAGTTTGGGTTTGAGGTTTATATTCATAGTTTTAGTCTAGCAAAAGAGGCAAGCGAAAGCAAGTATAGGAGTATGTAGATATGAGATTCAATAGAAATAAATCCAATTCTTTAATCCATAGAATGGAATTGCTTTTATATCTAAATTGCTATATAATAATGATAAGGAGGAAACGACTATGTTAAAAGAAGTATTAACCGTCGCAAAAGTTGCGAAAAAATCATCACTCTTTTTGGGTGGTGTCGCATTTGGTACCCTTGGTTTGAAAATTTTGGCAAGTAAGGAAGCTAAAAAAGGTTATTCTAAAGCTTTGGCTAAGGCTTATAAGTTAAAAGACGAGCTAGATGCATCTGTTTCTGTTGTGAAGCAACATGGAGATGATGTCTTGCAAGATGCCAAATATTTGTACGAGCAAGAGAAAAAAGAAGAGCAATTAGATAGCCTTATAGGGGAATAATATGTCTTTTAAAGTGCTACATAGAGGATACCAACATATCCGATTATCATCTTCTTTTTCACTCACCTTGGATATTCAAGACTATCTTCGTTCCTTGGTGAGAGATGAAAAGGGGATTGAGTCTATCCAGTTTTACATGGATCAACAGCACTTTACTCTACGCATAAAAGAAGGCTTTTCTGTATTAGATAATGCAGAAGCCTTTTTAAAAAGAATTGATAAAGGGAAAGTTTCTGAGTTGATGACTCTTCCCATTCGTAGAGAAGAGAGTGCTTATTCTATTGTTTCAGGTGCAGCGATTAAGCGTATACTTTTTCGTAGTTTTGTGCCGTATCCTATTCGCTATATATGGACCTGTTACCAGGCTTTTGGCTATATTAGAGAAGCTTATCAAACACTAGCGCGTAAGGAACTAACGATGGAGGTCCTGGACTGTTCGGCGATTTTATTGTCCTTGTTTATGAACCAATCCAAGACGGCTAGCAATATCATGTTTATGCTTGATTTGGGGAATCATTTAGATCAGTGGTCCTTGAAAAAAACTGCAACAGATTTAGAACAAAGCCTTCTTGCAAAAGAGAGCGATGTATTCTTGGTACAGGGCGATACGGTCGTTAGTATCAAGAGTTCCGATGTTCAAATAGGAGATGTCTTGGTCCTATCTCAAGGAAATGAAATTCTGTTTGATGGACAAGTAGTTTCAGGTTTAGGTATGGTCAACGAAAGTTCCTTGACGGGAGAGAGTTTTCCAGTTGAAAAAAGAGAGTCTGATTTGGTTTGTGCAAATACAGTATTAGAAACTGGAGAGTTGCGCATTCGTGTAACCGATAATCAGATGAACAGCCGGATTTTACAACTGATTGAGTTAATGAAGAAATCTGAAGAAAACAAGAAAACGAAACAACGCTATTTCATCAAGATGGCGGATAAGGTCGTCAAATATAATTTCTTGGGGGCTGGGCTGACTTACCTATTAACAGGTTCTTTTTCTAAGGCTATCTCTTTCCTATTGGTCGATTTCTCCTGCGCTTTGAAAATCTCTACTCCTGTAGCTTATTTAACAGCTATCAAGGAGGGGTTGAATCGTGAAATGGTGATTAAGGATGGGGATGTTCTGGAGAAATATCTGGAAGTTGATACTTTCTTGTTTGATAAGACAGGAACAATCACAACTAGTTATCCTATAGTTGAAAAGGTGTTACCTTTTGGGGACTATAGTGAGGAAGATATTCTCAGAATCAGTGCCTGTCTTGAGGAACACATTTATCATCCTATTGCTAATGCCATCGTCAAGCAAGCTGAGATAGAGGGGATTGAACATGAGGAAATGCATGGGAAACTCCAATATATCGCAAGCAAGGGGATCAAATCTCATATAGATGGGCAACCAGTTCTTATTGGGAATTATGTTTTGATGCAGGATGAGCAAATTCATATCAGTTCGGAACAAAATGCTTTAATTGAAGAGTATAAGAGCCACTACAATCTCTTATTCTTAGCATATCAGAATGAATTGATTGGAATGTTCTGCATCCATACTCCTTTGAGAAAAGAAGCAAAAGCAGCCTTGGAGAAACTTAAGGCACAAGGGAAAAAATTGATTCTGGCAACAGGGGATACCCTGGTTAGGACAGAGGAATTAGTAAAAGATTTGCCCTTTGATCAAGTCTATACAGACTTGAAACCTGATGGGAAGTTTGAGTTAGTAGAGAAACTGCAGAGAGCAGGTCACACTATTTTGATGGTTGGGGATGGATTGAATGACTCGGCTGCTCTAACCCTATCAGATATCGGTGTGGTGATGAATGAGAGTGCAGATATTTCTAAGCAAATGAGTGATATCTTATTATTAGATAATCGCTTGGATTTCTTCCAAGAGTTGGATTCGCTATCATCATCTTTGCAAACACTTATCAAGAAGAATATTCAAGATACCGTTGTCGTAAATAGTAGTTTGATTGGCTTTGGCTTGTTTAATTGGCTCAGTCCTTCAAACCTCTCTATCCTACATAATCTAACAACCTTACGCATAGTCCTGCGTAGCCTGTCTATTAAGGGATAGGTGGGGACTATTCACAGCAAAAAGGAGTTACCTTTCTCGAGGGTAACTCCTTTGTTTATAGGTAAATGTTTAACAATTTAGTAAGTCAATACAAAGTATTTTTTCTTCCCGCGGCGGATAACAGTGAGTTCGTTTTCGAGCTTGTCTGCGTCGCTCAAGACATAGTCAAGGTCTTGGATGCGGTCGCCGTTGACGTAGATAGCTCCGTTTTGAACATCTTCACGGGCTTGGCGTTTTGAATTGACCACGCCAGAAGATACAAGGAGTTCCACGATATTGTGATTTTCGTCTGCTTGTACTTGGTAGTTTGGTACTCCACGGAGTCCTTGTTTGAGTTCTTTGACAGAAAGGTTTTTGATGTTCCCAGCAAAGAGTTGCTCGGTGATGTTAAGAGCTTCTTTGTAAGCTTCTTCTCCGTGGACAAGAGTCACCACTTCACGAGCGAGGACTTTTTGAGCCAAGCGTTCGTGTGGAGCTGCTTCAAACTGTTTGCGGATGTCTTCAATCTCATCAAGTGTCAAGAAAGTAAAGATCTTCAAGAAACGAACAGCGTCGGCATCCATGACGTTCATCCAGAATTGGTACATTTCGTATGGAGAAGTCTTTTCAGGGTTGAGCCAGACTGCGTTTCCTTCAGATTTACCAAATTTCTTACCAGTCGCATCAGTGATAAGGGGAACAGTGATCACGTGGCCTGTCTTGTCAGCCTTGCGACGAAGCAATTCGGTACCAGCTGTCATATTTCCCCATTGGTCAGAACCACCGATTTGGAGGGATACATTGTGCTCTTGGTTAAGGACGTAGAAGTCGTACCCTTGCATGATTTGGTAGGCAAACTCAGTGTAAGAGATCCCTGTTTCGATCCGTTTCTTCACAGACTCCTTGCTCATCATGTAGTTGACAGTGAAGTATTTCCCGATATCACGGAGGAAGTCAATGAAGCTGATGCTGCCAAACCAGTCGTAGTTGTTGACCATGACAGCTTTATTTTCACCATTTTCAAAGTCAAGAAAACGAGAAAGTTGTCCTTGGATAGACTTGACCCAGCCCTCTACTGTGTCTTTTGTTTGGAGACTACGCTCAGCATCTTTGAAGGACGGATCTCCGATGAGACCTGTAGCACCGCCAACGAGCGCATAAGGTTTGTGACCTGCTAATTGCAAACGACGACTTGTCAAGATTGCGACAAGGTGACCGAGGTGAAGGCTGTCAGCAGTTGGATCGTAGCCAGTATAATAAGAAACTTGACCTTCTTCTAGGGCTTTACGCAAAGCTTCTTCATCAGTCGTCTGAAAAATCAAACCACGCTCTTTTAGCTCATCAAAAATGTGCATGTGTCTTTTCTCCTTTATAAAATATTGTTTCTACCTATTGTATCACAAACTTGGTCAATAGCCTAGTGGAATAGGGAAGAAAGTGGCTATTTTATTGAAAGTTTCCCTTTTATGGTATAATAGAGAAAGCGAGGACATTCATGAAAGAAAGAATTAATGAATTAAAAACAAAAATGCTGCATTTTTTCCAGCAGCTAATGCAACGAATTGCAAAATGGAAGAAAAGACTAGCAGAAAAACTAGCTAATAAGAAAACCAGTAAAAAGGGGATCTCTTCTGATAAAGTTAGAAAGGCTGGGTCTATTTTTGCTAAGGTTTTGAGTGGGTTTAAAATAGTCTTTAATACTCTCTTTATCTTAGGCTTTATCGGTGGACTGTTTGGCGCTGGTGTGGCTATGGGTTATGGAGTCGCTCTATTTGACAAGGCTCAGGTGCCTCAAGCAGAAGAGTTGGTCAAGCAAGTGAAGGATATTGCCTCTATTTCAGAAATCACTTATTCTGACGGCAGTACCATTGCCTCGATCGAGGGTGATTTATTGCGCACTTCAGTCGCTTCAGATGCTATCTCAGATAACCTTAAGAAAGCTATTGTTGCGACAGAGGACGAGCATTTCAATGAGCACAAGGGAGTTGTGCCTAAGGCCGTTATTCGTGCGACCTTGGGAACCTTTGTCGGTCTAGGCTCGTCTAGTGGTGGTTCGACCTTGACCCAGCAGGTCATCAAGCAGCAAGTGGTGGGGGATGCTCCAACTCTAGCTCGTAAGGCTAAAGAGATTATTGATGCTCTAGCTTTAGAACGGGCCATGGGTAAGGATGAGATTTTGACAACCTACCTTAACATTGCTCCTTTTGGTCGCAATCATAAAGGTCAAAATATTGCAGGTGCCCAGCAGGCTGCAGAAGGAATCTTTGGAGTCAATGCTTCGGATTTAACGGTCCCTCAAGCTGCCTTTATCGCAGGATTGCCACAGAGTCCAATCAGTTATTCTCCTTATGAATCTGATGGTAGTATGAAGAGTGATGAGGACATGGCTTTGGGAATCAAGCGTGCCAAGGATGTCCTCTACAACATGTACCGGACAGGAGCTCTAAGTCAGGAAGACTACGATAAGTACAAAGATTATGACTTTAAGAAAGACTTCCTACCATCAGGTAGTGTTAGTGGTACTTCGCGTGACTATCTCTACTATGCAACCTTGGCAGAAGCTACTGACCGCATGTACGACTACCTTGTCCAACGAGATAATGTCTCTGCGCAAGAGTTAAAGAATGAGTCCATTCAGAAATCCTATCGTGATCTAGCCGCCAAGGAAATTGAAAATGGTGGATATAAGATTACGACAACTATCAATAAAAATGTTCATGCTGCGATGCAAAATGCGGTTGCGACCTACGGTTATCTGCTAGATGATTCGACAGGCCAGCCTGAGGTGGGGAATGTCCTCATGGACAACCAAACGGGAGCTATCCTTGGATTTGTTGGTGGCCGTAATTATCAAGAAAATCAGAACAATCACGCTATCGATACCAAGCGTTCTCCAGCTTCAACCACAAAACCTATATTGGCCTATGGTATCGCTATTGACCAAGGTTTGATGGGAAGTGCAAGTATCTTATCAAACTATCCTACCAACTTCTCAAACGGGAACCCCATCATGTATGTCAATAGTCCTGGTACGGGAATGATGACATTGGGAGAAGCCCTTAACTACTCATGGAATATCCCGGCCTACTGGACGTATCGTACGCTTCGAGAGAAGGGTGTTGATGTCAAAGGCTATATGGAAAAAATGGGTTACGAAATCCCAGAATATGGGATTGAAAGTTTACCGATGGGTGGAGGGATTGACGTTACAGTTGCCCAGCATACCAACGGGTATCAAACTCTGGCCAACAATGGAGTTTACCATAAGAAACATATGATTGCGAAGATCGAGTCAACGGATGGCCGACTGGTATACGAGCACAAGGATGAGCCTGTCCAAGTTTATTCAAAAGCGACAGCAACCATTATGCAAAGTCTCCTTCGGGATGTTATCTCGTCTCGGATTACTTCAAGTTTCCAGACGGATTTGACGACTATCAATCCATCCCTAGCTCGTGCTGACTGGATCGGAAAAACTGGTACGACCAATGAAGATGAAAATATGTGGCTCATGCTTTCTACACCTCGCTTGACTTTGGGTGGCTGGTTAGGTCACGATGATAACCGACCACTAGCCAAAGGAGCAGGCCACTATCGTAATGCCAACTATATGGCCCACTTGGTCAATGCTATCCAACAAGCTGAACCTGGAATATGGGGGAATGAGCGCTTTAATCTGGATCCAAGTGTGACCAAGTCACAAGTTCTCCGATCTACAGGACAAAAACCAGGCAAGGTTTCCATCAATGGAAAAGAAATAGAAGTTTCTGGATCAACAGTAACGAGCTACTGGGCTACTAAAGAAGGTGCCCCAGTGACCACCTATCGCTTTGCTATTGGAGGAAGCGATGCAGATTATCTGAACGCATGGAAGAATATTCTAGGAAGCATTCCGGCAGTGACTCCTCCAAGCTCAAACAGTAGCTCAAGTTCAAGCAGTAGCTCTGGAAGTTCAAGTTCGAGTGGAAATACTCAAAGTGGTTCTTCAGGACGTTCACGTCTATTTAATCGTTAAGAAAGAGTAGTAGCAAGGTTAGTAATTTCTCCTTGTTGCTACTTTTTTCTTTGTTGGTTTCGTGTTACAATAATAATATGAATCATTATCAGAAAAAGATTGTTAAGGGGACAGTATACTCGCTACTTTCAGGCCTAATCTGGGGCATTTGTGGGATTTTAGGAGAGTATTTTTTCACTCATTATCCAGTGTCTTCTGGATGGATTACTTCTATGCGTTTACTAGTGGCAGGGAGTTTGGTTTTAGGTCTATCTGCCTTTCAGTTGCGTAGCCACTTGTTGGACATCTGGCGTGATAAGAAAAATTATCTACCCTTTTTAGCCTATGCTATTCTAGGTATTTTTTCTGTGCAATTTTTCTTTTATCTCTGCGTTGAGTATTCCAATGCGACGACGGCGACCATTTTGCAATTTATCAGCCCTGTTTTTATCCTGTTTTACAATCGAATCATTTACCAGAAGAAGGCTTCAATTACAGCTGTGTTCTATGTTTTGATTGCCATGCTAGGTGTTTTTTTGATGGCTACAAAAGGGGATTTGTCCCAGTTATCCATGACACCTTTGGCTCTAGTAACAGGTTTGCTCAGTGCAGTAGGGGTCATGTTTAATGTTATCCTTCCTCAGCGTTTTGCACGGCGCTACGGATTTGTTCCGACTGTTGGTTGGGGGATGATTTTGGCAGGACTCTTTAGTAATTTCCTATACCCTATTTATCAGATAAGTTTTCAAGTGGATTTGGTAAGTGTGCTGATTTGTCTGACGATTGCCGTGTTTGGCACCGCTTTTGCCTTCTTCCTATCTATGAAGGCTGTGTCACTCGTTTCCCCGCTGGTTGTATCGGTGGTGAGTGCTAGCGAACCTCTTTCTTCAGCTTTATTAAGTGTTCTTTTTCTGGGATTGGTCATGGATGGTTTTTTGGCCTTGGCTATGGTGTTGATTATCGTTCCGATGATTTTCTTATCTGTAGAAGAAGCAAAACAAGCCCAGTAAAGATGCTTATTTGATAGTTGAGGCTTCAAATTTGAAGCCTTTTTTGGTAGAATAGGTATCATTATAACGAACCAGGAGGCGTCTATGACTGCTACAAAAATGAACGCTCAAGAAATTATCCAATTTATCGCCAATGCGGAAAAGAAAACCAGTGTTAAAGTAACCTTTGAAGGACAACTCGCATCTGCTGTGCCTAGCTCTGTTGTCAAACTAGGAAATGTTTTATTCGGAGACTGGAAGGATGTCGCTCCGCTTCTTGAAGGTTTAGTAGAAAATCAAGACTATGTTGTTGAGCAAGATGCTCGTAATTCTGCAGTTCCTTTACTAGATAAACGTGATATCAATGCTCGTATTGAGCCAGGTGCGATTATCCGTGACCAGGTAGAAATTGGTGACAATGCTGTTATCATGATGGGAGCTGTTATCAATATCGGTGCTGAAATCGGTGCAGGAACCATGATTGACATGGGTGCCATCCTTGGAGGTCGTGCTATCGTTGGGAAAAACAGTCACGTTGGTGCAGGTGCAGTTTTGGCAGGTGTGATTGAGCCAGCTAGTGCTGAACCAGTCCGTGTTGGAGACAATGTTCTTATCGGTGCCAATGCAGTGGTGATCGAAGGAGTTCAAATCGGCAGTGGTTCAGTTGTTGCAGCAGGAGCTATTGTTACCCAAGATGTCCCAGAAAATGTAGTGGTAGCAGGCGTTCCGGCTCGTATCATCAAAGAAATTGATGCCCAAACCCAACAAAAAACAGCGCTTGAGGATGCGCTTCGTACCTTGTAATTGTAAAAGTAAAAAAGAGGCGGAACCCTTTTTCCAGCCTCTTTCTGCTATATAGGAGGATAGATAGATGTTAGATTTGATTCAGACTCGACGAGATTTGCACCAGATTCCAGAGATTGGCTTGGAGGAGTTCAAGACACAGGCTTATTTGTTGGCTGTGATTGAGAAATTGACTTCGGGTAAGGACTTTGTTCAAGTTCGTACGTGGCGGACAGGGATTTTGGTCTATTTGCAGGGAAGCCAGCCGAAGCGGACCATTGGTTGGCGGACAGATATTGATGGCCTGCCTATTGTCGAACAAACGGGACTGCCTTTCGCTTCTCGGCACCAAGGTCGCATGCATGCTTGTGGCCATGATTTTCATATGACTATTGCCTTAGGCTGTCTCGAACGCGCCCTTGAGGAGCAACCCAAGAATAATTTGCTCTTCCTATTTCAGCCTGCTGAAGAAAATGAAGCTGGTGGGATGCTCATGTATGAGGCTGGTGCTTTTGGGGACTGGCTGCCAGACCAGTTTTATGGCCTCCATGTCCGTCCGGATCTGAAGGTTGGACAGATTGCTACCAATACCCATACGCTCTTTGCAGGGACTTGTGAGGTGAAGATTCGTTTCAAAGGAAAAGGTGGACACGCAGCCTTCCCGCATGAAGCCAATGACGCCTTAGTGGCCGCTAGTTACTTTGTAACCCAGGTGCAGTCAGTTGTTAGTCGCAATGTTAATCCCATCGAGGGAGCGGTGGTGACCTTTGGCCTTTTCCAAGCTGGAACAACCAACAATGTCATTACAGACACAGCCTTTTTACACGGAACCATTCGCGCCTTGACTCAGGACATGAGTCTCTTGGTACAAAAAAGAGTCAAGACAGTTGCAGAAGGGGTTGCGGCAGCCTTTGATATGGAAGTCGAAGTAGAACTCAAGCAAGGGGGCTACCTACCTGTTGAGAACAATCCAGCCTTGGCGCGTGAACTGATGGACTTTTTTGAAGAGAAAGACGGGATTGAGTTGATTGATATCGAGCCTGCTATGACGGGTGAGGACTTTGGTTATCTCCTTTCGAAGGTAGATGGCGTTATGTTCTGGCTAGGTATCGATAGTCCCTACGCCCTTCATCACCCTCAGATGAGCCCTAAGGAAGAAGCCTTAGCCATTGGGGTAGATGCGGTCTCTAGTTTCTTGAAAAAGAAGGCAGCAGAGTAGAGGAATTGTCTATGAAAGCAGAACTACGCAAGAAAATTTTGCAAGAAATGAAGTCTCTATCTCAGGAGCAAAAACAGGCTATGGATCGAGTTTTAACTGAGCGTTTCTTACAACATCCCTTTTACCAAGAAGCCAAGACCATCGCAACCTATCTCTCCTTCCCTCATGAATTTCAAACGCAGGGACTGATTGACCAGGCGCGGAAGGCCGGCAAAAAGGTTCTGATACCCAAAACCTATCCCAAGGGACGGATGGAGTTTGTGGTCTATCATCCGCAGCAGTTGGTAAAAACTTCCTTTGGTTTACTGGAACCGCAAGGAGACTTGGAAGTGGTGGAACCGTCTCAGATTGATTTGATTCATGTTCCAGGGCTAGCTTTTACGACAGAAGGCTATCGAATCGGATATGGTGGAGGATACTATGACCGCTATCTAGAACATTTTGCTGGGCATACCATGAGTACAATCTATCCTTGTCAAGTTCAGGAGTTTAACTCGGAAAACCATGATATTCCCGTCCAGGAGGTGCTAATAGATGAAGGAAATCTTTGATAAACGTTATCCTGTGACTAGCTTCTTCCTCCTAGTAACAGCATTGGTATTTCTCTTGATGTTGGTTCTTACAGGTTTAAATTTTGAACGAGCAGATACCCTGCTTCAGTTTGGAGCCATGTATGGACCGATCATTCGCCTGTTCCCTGAGCAGATATGGCGCCTTTTTTCGGCTATATTTGTGCATATTGGATGGGAGCATTTCATTGTCAATATGATTTCGCTCTACTTTCTTGGACGACAGGTGGAGGAGATTTTCGGTTCTAAGCAGTTCTTCTTTCTCTATCTCTTATCTGGAATGATGGGTAATCTCTTTGTGTTTGCTTTCACACCGAAAGTTGTCGCTGCTGGGGCATCCACTTCCCTATACGGGCTATTTGCTGCGATTATCGTCTTGCGTTACGCAACTCGCAACCCCTATATTCAGCAGTTGGGGCAATCCTACCTGACGCTTTTCGTGATAAATATCATTGGAAGTGTTCTAATTCCAGGAATCAGCCTAGCTGGGCATATTGGTGGGGCAGTAGGCGGTGCCTTTCTAGCAGTCATCTTCCCAGTCAAATGGGAGAGAAGGATGTACAGTACTAGCCAGCGAATCGGAGCAACGGTACTTTTTATTGCACTAGCTGTTTTCCTTTGCTATAAGGGAATGACCTATGTGTAGGGGGGAATAGCTAAAAAGTTACTCAAAGAATGAGTAGCTTTTAATGTGTTTTGGAACCATTCGAAACAACACAGCTCTAAAATAGTTATTAACGTTGTCTAAAATCAGCAATTCCTCCACCGTAGTTTCCAAGGTGGTTTCCATTGTCGTCACGAACATCACCATTACTGTGATTTGCTTGATAACTGCCTGAATGTCCAAAAGCATCGGTTCCCGTATATCTTGTATAGCCATCATTTCCTCCGCCGCTATTGCTGTTGCCAGATGAATATTGTTCGGCAGCTGGGGCTTCATAATTACTTCCGCCACCATTTGATCCAGAATCAGAAGATGAGTTAGAACTTGAACTGCTTGAACTACTTGATCCACCAGAAGATTCTTGTGATTTAGCTTCTGATTGTTTCTTCTCTTCTTCTTTAGCTTTTTCAGCTGCTTTTTGTTCTTCTTCTTTCTTCAAAACTTCGATTTGCTTATTGAATTTATCTACAATATCAGTAAGAGATTTTGTAGTTTCTTCAAGATTATCTTGTTTGAATGTTTCATCAACTTTCTTGATAAAATCAATTTGTTTATTGATTTCTTTTACATTATTTTCTAAGGTTGTTTTATCTTTAAATTTGTCATCTGAATCTTTGATGTCATAAGCCAAACCTTTTTGCAAATGAAAATCTACAATGGCTTTAGATGATTCTTTGACTTTATTATTAAGATAGTCTTTACCTGTATCGGTTTTAAGTGAAGTTTCAGATAATTCTTTCAACTTAGAAATAGATTCATCTGAAGATGCATCAAATGATTCAAATAGTTTATCAACTTGTTCTTTGTCTGATTTGCTATCTTTTTCTAATTGTACAATTTTTGCTTGTTGCTCTGCTTGATGTTGGTAATATGAATACCATCCAAACCCTAATACCAATACAACACCAACTGCAACTGATGAAATGATTACTTTTTTATTGTTTTTGATAAATTCCACAAATTTGTTCTCCATAATCTTTTACTTTGATAGTGTCCGCAATTACTTTAAAATTAAAATTACACCTATCTTTCTCCCTTATTATATTCTTATTAATAGCTTCCACAAAACTAAACAACTTATATTCGACTCGGTTGATTTAATTTAACCATGACTACTCCAACAGTTAAGTCAAATTTAAAATTATTTATTATTTTGGAACCATTCGAAACAACATAGCTCTATAACTAGGAAATATTGATACTATCAACTCCGCCCATCCTACATAGACAGTTTACCTAATGTTTTTTAATATTCTTCAAAACTATATCTTATACAAATTATTTAATCTTTCTAACTCTAATACATTCATACATACTTCTACTCCAGTAACTACCCCCTTGCTATGAATAAATCCACAAGAAAACACAATCCTCTCCTTACTCAAAATATTTGACAATATTACTAATGCTTCTAAAACATAATCCTCTATGGTAATAAAACTATTGTTTTCATCTTTAAAAAACTTTATAAATCCAATATCCTTACACCTATCACCAAAATAAAACCTAAGTGATTTTAAATAATAATCAAAAAACACATCAATCTCCATAGAACCCCCTTCATTTTTAAAATATTCTGTTATATCAGACAAAAAAGTTTTGGAACCATTCGAAACAACACAGCCAAAAGATTTTTCTTTTGAGTTAAAATATGGTTATCCATAATCAGTAATACTCACCGATTCGGTGCTTTTTATTTTATTATACTAATTCATTGTACTCCTATTTTTATAAAAAAACAAATAATATCGTAACGCTTTCATGAAGTTTGAGACCATTTCAATGGAGTTTATAAGTAAGTGAACTGAGAAATACAGATTCCTTTTTAAGTAGATGTTCTAAAGAATAGCAATATAAAATAAAAAGAACTAGGATAACTAACTATCCTAGCTCTTTTTTTATTTTATATGGAATTTTCTTCTATTCCTCCCCAGCCAGCTCTTTTCCGAGTTGGATGAGGTAGTCTTTCAACTCGTCTTTGACTTGAGGATGTCTTAGTGCGTAATCAATAGATGTTTTCATAAAGCCAAACTTGTCTCCAACATCGTAACGAGCACCCTTGAATTCACGAGCGAAAACACGTTGTGTTTTGTTAAGGGTGTCGATTGCATCGGTCAGCTGAATTTCATTTCCTGCACCTGGTTTTTGGTGTTCCAAGATTTGGAAAATTTCAGGTGTGAGGAGGTAGCGGCCAATAATAGCAAGGTCGCTAGGAGCATCCTCTGGAGCTGGTTTTTCAACAAAGGTTTCAACACTGTAAAGGCCGTCTTTTCCTTCGCCTTGCGGAGCAATAACCCCGTAAGCAGAGACTTCGTCGTGGGGGACTGGCATAACAGCGATAGTAGACGCGTGGGTACGCTCGTAGTCATCCATGAGTTGTTTGGTAAGTGGAACAGCCTTTTCGTCTGTGATATCCATCAAGTCATCACCAAGCATAACGACAAAAGGTTCATTTCCGACGAAAGCCTTGGCTTGCAAAACAGCATCTCCGAGACCGCGTGGATGAGTTTGGCGGATAAAATGCAGGCGCATGCCAGTTGTTTCATCAACTAGCTTCAAAAGATCTGTTTTCCCTTTTTCTTTGAGGTTGTATTCCAATTCGAAGTTTGAATCGAAGTGGTCCTCGATGGAACGTTTTGACTTACCTGTAACAACCAAGATATCTTCGATACCAGATTTGAGAGCTTCTTCAACGATAAACTGGATAGTAGGTTTGTCTACGATTGGCAACATTTCCTTGGCCAAGGCCTTAGTTGCTGGGAGGAAGCGAGTTCCCAATCCAGCGGCTGGGATGACTGCTTTTCTGACTTTTTGTTTCATAATGTTCCTTTCTATAAGGGTCTAAGACCATTCGTTTTCTGCTTTAAATTCATTGTTCATGATGTCAGTGATTGCTTCTTTGATATTGACACCTTCGTAGATGACTCGGTAAATAGCTTGTGTGATTGGCATGTAGACACCCAATTCCTGAGCCAGCTCGTAAGCTGCTCGCGTTGTTGAAATGCCTTCGATGACCATACCCATGTTTGTTTCGATGTCTGCGAGGGATTCTCCACGACCGAGAGCATCACCGGCCCTCCAGTTACGAGAGTGGACAGATGTCCCCGTTACAATCAAGTCACCAACTCCAGAAAGACCGCTATAAGTCAGAGGGTTAGCTCCAAGAGCGACCCCTAGACGGGTGATTTCAGCCAAGCCACGGGCAATGATAGCCGCCTTGGCATTGTCGCCAAATCCTAGGCCATGTAATGCTCCTGCACCAACTGCAATGATGTTTTTAAGAGCACCAGCGGTTTCAACCCCGATAACATCCGTATTGGTATAGAGACGGAAGTAGTGATTGCTAAAGAGATTTTGGACGTACTGGGCAGTTTCAAGATCTTTGGAGGCTGCCGTAATCAAGGTGATATCGCGTACAATGGTTTCCTCAGCGTGGCTAGGTCCTGAAACAACAACGACTTCACTACGGAGATCGACTGGAATTTCCTCTTCAAGAATGGTTGAGAGGCGTTTGTGGCTATCTGGTTCCAATCCTTTGGAGGCATGCATGATGACAACCTTGTGATCAAGCACCTTTGCTACTTGTTGGGCAACCAGTCTCGTTACTTTTGTTGGGACTACAAATAAAACAGCATCCACATCCTTTAGTGTTTCTTCTAAGTCATGATAGGCTTTAATTTTTTCGTCGAGTAGGATATCTTTGAAGTAGCGTTTGTTTGTATGTTGGTTATTGATTTCATCAATTTGGTCAGAAATATTTCCCCAAATTCGAACCTCGTGTCCATTGTCGTTTAGGACCTGCGAAAGGGCAGTTCCCCAAGAACCAGGACCCAAGACAGCGATGGTTTGTTTCTTCATCTTTTCCTCCTTGTAAGAGTTCTTCCTTTCATTTTACCATAAAAAGCCTTTTCATGCATCACCTGTAGATGAAAGCGTACTAATTTATAATAAGGAGACTTCTTTGACAAGATGTCTCTTTTTTGCTAGAATAGCATCAATATGAAGGAATGAGAAGGAGCTGACGCAGGATGTCGCTCCCTTTATCTATTTTATTAGGAGGAAATATGCTCATTAAAAAAATAAAAACCTATAAATGGCAGGCCTTGGCATCCTTAATGATGACAGGCTTGATGGTTGCGAGCTCGCTCTTGCAACCGCGCTATTTGCAAGAGGTGTTAGAGGCTTTGTTGGCCGGTCAACATGAGGCTATTTATAGTATTGGCGCTTGGTTGATAGGGGTAGCCCTAGTTGGTCTGGTTGCAGGTGGGGTCAATGTAACGCTTGCAGCCTATATTGCTCAAGGAGTGTCTTCGGACCTTCGTGAAGACGCTTTTCGCAAGATCCAGACTTTTTCTTATGCCAATATTGAGCAATTCAATGCCGGAAACCTTGTCGTTCGTATGACCAATGATATCAACCAGATTCAGAACGTGGTGATGATGGCTTTTCAAATTCTTTTCCGTCTCCCTCTTCTCTTTATCGGTTCCTTTATCTTGGCGGTTCACACTCTTCCGTCACTTTGGTGGGTGATTGTCCTCATGGTGCTCCTAATCTTTGCACTAACTGCCATCATGATGGGAATGATGGGACCACGGTTTGCTAAGTTTCAAACCCTTCTTGAACGGATCAATGCTATCGCCAAAGAAAATCTACGTGGTGTGCGCGTGGTCAAATCCTTTGTACAGGAAAAAGCACAATTTGACAAATTTACCGAGGTTTCTGATGAACTTCTCGGCCAAAATCTTTATATCGGTTATGCCTTCTCAGTTATAGAACCCGTTATGATGCTAGTCGGCTATGGAGCGGTCTTCCTCTCTATCTGGTTGGTGGCTGGAATGGCTCAGTCAGATCCGTCTGTAGTGGGCTCGATTGCTTCCTTTATCAACTATCTCAGCCAGATTATCTTTACCATCATCATGGTTGGATTTTTAGGAAATTCTGTCAGTCGTGCCATGATTTCCTTGCGTCGTATCCGCGAAATTCTAGATACCGAGCCAGCGATGACCTTTAAAGATCTCCCAGATGAAGAGTTAGAAGGAAGTCTCTCTTTTGAAAATGTAACCTTCACCTATCCTAATGACGATGAGCCTATGCTGAAGAATGTGACCTTTGATATTACGCCTGGTCAGATGGTCGGTGTGGTTGGGGCGACTGGAGCAGGGAAGTCCACCCTAGCTCAGTTAATTCCACGACTTTTTGATCCACAGGAGGGGTCTATCAAGATTGGTGGCAAGGATATTCGAGACGTCAGCGAGGGAACCTTGCGTAAAACAGTTTCCATCGTCTTGCAACGTGCTATTCTCTTTAGTGGGACCATTGCAGATAATCTTCGTCAAGGAAAAGGTAATGCCAGCGTGTCAGAAATGGAACGTGCTGCACGGATTGCCCAAGCCAGTGAATTTATCGGACGCATGGAAAACAAATTTGAGAGTCAGGTCGAAGAACGAGGCACCAACTTTTCTGGTGGACAAAAGCAACGGATGTCCATTGCTCGTGGGATTGTCAGCAATCCCCGCATCTTGATTTTTGACGATTCGACTTCGGCCTTGGATGCCAAGTCAGAAAGACTCGTACAGGAAGCTTTGAACAAAGACCTGAAAGGGACGACAACCATTATCATCGCTCAAAAGATTAGTTCGGTCGTCCATGCAGACAAGATTTTGGTTTTGGATCAAGGGCGTTTGATTGGAGAAGGACGGCATGCAGACTTGGTAGCTAACAATGCCGTCTACCGCGAAATCTACGAAACACAAAAGGGAAAGGAGGAATAAAATGAAAACCGTTCGATTTTTCTGGAATTATTTTAAAGTTTACAAGTTCTCCTTTGCCATTGTGATTCTGATGGTTACAGTTGCGACGATTGCCCAAGCCCTCTTTCCAGTTTTTTCAGGTCAAGCAGTGACGGAGCTCGCTAACCTAGTTCTGGCTTATCAAAATGGAACTTCCGAACTAGCCTGGCAGAGTTTGTCAGCTCTGATGCTGAATCTAGCTCTAGTTGTCCTCGCCTTAGTGGTATCCAGTTTGATTTACATGACCTTGATGACCCGTGTGATTGCTGAGTCAACAAATGAGATGCGTAAGGGCCTCTTTGGCAAACTTTCTCGTTTAACGGTTTCTTTCTTTGACCGCCATCAGGATGGTGACATCCTCTCTCGCTTTACGAGTGACTTGGATAACATCCTTCAAGCCTTCAATGAAAGCCTAGTTCAGGTCATGAGCAATATTGCTCTTTACATCGGTTTGATTTTTGTCATGTTTTCAAGAAATGTGACGCTAGCCCTGATAACAGTAGCCAGCACCCCAGTGGCCTTTCTCATGTTGGTTTTCATCGTGAAGATGGCCCGCAAGTACACTAATCTCCAGCAAAAAGAGGTTGGGAAACTCAACGCCTACATGGATGAGAGTATTTCTGGACAGAAAGCTGTTATCGTACAAGGAATTCAAGATGATATCGTAGCAGGCTTTGTGGAGCAAAATGAGCGCGTGCGTAAGGCAACCTTTAAAGGGAGAATGTTCTCAGGCATCCTCTTTCCAGTTATGAATGGGATGAGCTTGGTCAATACGGCCATCGTTATTTTTGCAGGTTCAGCGGTCTTGCTGAACGATCCAAGTATCGAAACAACGACAGCCCTAGGTTTGATTGTCATGTTTACCCAATTTTCTCAGCAGTACTACCAGCCGATTATCCAGGTGGCTGCGAGTTGGGGGAGCCTCCAGTTGGCCTTTACTGGGGCAGATCGTATCCAAGAAATGTTCGATGCAGAAGAAGAGATTCGTCCGCAAAATGCGCCTGCCTTTACGGAATTGCGAGAAGGTGTTGAAATCAGTCACATTGATTTCTCCTATGTGCCAGACAAGCCGATTTTAAAAGATGTCAGCATTTCAGCTCCTAAGGGGCAGATGGTAGCAGTTGTCGGTCCGACTGGTTCAGGGAAAACGACCATCATGAACCTCATCAATCGTTTCTACGATGTGGATGCAGGTAGCATTTGCTTTGATGGGAAAGACATTCGTGACTACGATTTGGACAGTCTGCGGAGCAAGGTCGGGATTGTCTTGCAGGATTCGGTCTTGTTTAGCGGAACAATCCGAGACAATATCCGCTTTGGTGTGCCAGATGCCAGTCAGGAAATGGTCGAAGCAGCTGCCAAGGCAACTCATATTCATGACTACATTGAAAGCTTGCCTGACAAGTATGATACCCTTATTGATGATGAGCAAAACATCTTCTCAACTGGTCAGAAACAATTGATTTCCATCGCTCGAACCTTGATGACAGATCCTCAAGTCCTAATCTTAGATGAAGCGACTTCCAATGTGGATACCGTAACAGAAAGCAAAATCCAGCATGCTATGGAGGCAGTTGTAGCAGGACGAACCAGTTTTGTTATTGCCCATCGTCTCAAGACCATCCTCAATGCCGATCAGATTATTGTCCTCAAAGATGGAGAGGTTATTGAACGTGGAAATCATCACGAGTTGCTCAAACTCGGCGGTTTCTACTCGGAACTGTATCACAATCAATTTGTCTTCGAATAAAAAAGAAGTTGTCCTCGTTGGGCAGCTTTTTCTTGTCCATAAAAAATACTTATCACGGTCTTTAAAAAAACATATTAGACAGGAAAGGGTTGGAGTGATAAGATAAGACTGTCGCAAGAAAATCGAAAGGAGACATATCATGGCTAGAACGGTTGTAGGAGTTGCTGCAAATCTATGTCCTGTAGATGCAGAAGGGAAAAACATTCACTCATCTGTATCCTGTAAATTTGCAGAGAGCATTCGTCAAGTCGGTGGTCTCCCTTTAGTAATTCCTGTAGGAGATGAGTCCATTGTGCGCGATTATGTGGAAATGATTGACAAACTCATCTTGACAGGTGGGCAAAATGTCCATCCTCAGTTTTATGGAGAGAAAAAGACTATTGAGAGCGATGATTACAACCTTGTACGCGATGAGTTTGAACTAGCCCTCTTGAAAGAAGCGCTTCGTCAGAATAAACCAATTATGGCAATCTGTCGTGGCGTTCAGTTGGTAAACGTTGCCTTTGGTGGTACACTCAATCAGGAGATTGAAGGTCATTGGCAAGGTCTACCTTTTGGAACTTCACATTCTATTGAAACAGTGGAAGGAAGTGTTGTGTCCAAGTTGTTTAGTAAAGAAAGTCAAGTAAACTCAGTTCATCGTCAAAGTATTAAAGACTTGGCACCTAATTTCCGCGTAACTGCAGTAGATCCACGTGACCAAACGATTGAAGCAATCGAATCTATCGATGAACACCGTATTATTGGTTTGCAGTGGCATCCAGAATTTTTGGTCAATAAAGAGGATGGCAACTTAGAATTATTTGAGTATTTATTGAATGAATTGTAACGACTGGAAACCTAGTCGTTTTTTTGTCTTATTTCGTTCAAATTTTAATATTGTAACATTTTTTACGCAAATGTTTAAATTATGATAAAATTTGGAAAAATTCAGTATAAAAACTTGAAAAAATCTAAGGTAAGGGTTATGATAGAAGAGAAGAAATTTTGGAGGAATATTATGTCACATATTAAATTTGATTATTCAAAAGTATTAGATAAATTTGTTGCACCACATGAACTAGATTATATGCAGCCTCAAGTGACTGCAGCAGATTCTGCTCTGAGAAATGGTACAGGTCCTGGGGCAGAAATGACTGGCTGGTTGAACTTACCTGAAGAATATGACAAAGATGAATTTGCTCGTATTCAAAAGGCTGCTGCTAAAATCCAATCTGATAGTGAGGTATTGATCGTAATCGGTATTGGTGGTTCCTATTTAGGAGCTCGTGCAGCTATTGATTTCTTGAATAATTCATTTGTAAACTTGCAAAGAAAGGAAGAACGCAAGGCACCTCAGATCCTCTATGCTGGAAACTCTATCTCTTCAAGCTATTTGGCTGATTTGGTAGACTATGTATCAGACAAAGATTTCTCAGTAAACGTGATTTCTAAATCAGGTACAACAACTGAACCGGCTATTGCTTTCCGTGTCTTCAAAGAACTCTTGGTTAAGAAGTACGGTCAAGAAGAAGCTAACCAACGTATCTACGCAACTACAGACCGCGCTAAAGGTGCAGTTAAAGTTGAAGCAGATGCTAATGGCTGGGATACTTTTGTAGTGCCTGATAGTGTAGGTGGTCGTTTTACAGTATTGACAGCAGTGGGGCTCTTGCCAATCGCAGCTGCAGGAGCTGATATCAGCAAGTTAATGGAAGGAGCAAATGCTGCTCGCAAGGCTTATGCTTCTGATAAGTTGGCTGAAAATGAAGCATATCAATATGCAGTTGTACGCAATATCTTGTACCGTAAAGGTTATCTGACAGAAGTTCTAGCTAACTATGAACCATCTCTGCAATACTTCTCTGAGTGGTGGAAGCAACTGGCTGGTGAGTCAGAAGGGAAAGACCAAAAAGGGATTTATCCAACTTCAGCTAACTTCTCAACAGACTTGCACTCTCTGGGACAATTTATCCAGGAAGGTACCCGTATCCTCTTTGAAACAGTTATCCGTGTAGATAAACCTCGCAAAAATGTGCTGATTCCTGAATTGGCAGAAGACTTGGACGGTCTTGGTTACTTGCAAGGAAAAGATGTTGACTTTGTCAATAAAAAAGCTACAGATGGAGTGCTGTTAGCACACACTGATGGTGGAGTTCCAAATATGTTTGTGACACTGCCTGAGCAAGATGAGTTCACTTTGGGCTACACTATTTACTTCTTTGAGTTGGCTATTGCTCTTTCTGGCTACCTGAATGGTATCAATCCATTTGACCAGCCTGGAGTTGAAGCTTATAAGAAAAACATGTTTGCTCTTCTTGGGAAACCAGGCTTTGAAGAGCTGGGTGCTGAGTTGAATGCACGCCTTTGATTCTCATATGCTTTGAGTTCATTTAGAATATAAAAAGATCCACAAGTTCATTTCTTGTGGATTTTTAGTACAAGCCTCTTAATTAGTTTATTATTTTTTTTAAAAGTGTAAAAAAGAGTGTCTTAATTCTTTTATGAAAGCGCTGTATAATTGCCTTGTAAATAAAATTTGAGAGGTATCAAAATGAATGATTGGTTAAACATAAAAGGCAAAACAGTTCTTGTGACTGGCGCGTCATCTGGGATCGGTAAGGCAATCGTTGAAGAATTGCTGGAATTAGGAGTCAATGTAGCGAATTTTGATCTTAGCGACAACGATTTGCGTCACCCGAATCTATTATTTGTAAAAGTTGATGTAACTTCTCGCTCTGAAGTAGAAGAGGGTGTTGCCAAAATAGTTGAAAGATTTGGCAATATTGATGCGGTAGTCAATAATGCAGGGATTAATGTTCCCAGATTATTAATTGATGCAGAAAATCCTAAAGGTCCTTACGAGTTAGACGATGAAACGTTTGAAAAAGTAACGATGATTAATCAAAAAGGTTTGTATCTGGTTAGTCAGGCAGTGGGACGTATTTTAGTGAAAAATGGAAAAGGTGTAATTGTGAACATGGCTTCAGAAGCAGGCTTGGAAGGTTCTGAAGGACAAAGTGCCTATGCTGCCACAAAAGCAGCAGTCTATAGTTACACTCGTTCATGGGCAAAAGAGCTGGGTAAGCATGGTGTACGTGTGGTTGGAATTGCTCCAGGAATTATGGAAGCTACGGGACTTCGAACTCTTTCTTATGAGGAAGCTCTTGCTTATACCCGTGGAAAGACGGTAGAAGATATTCGAGCTGGTTATGCTTCAACTTCAACAACTCCTTTGGGACGAAGTGGTAAACTACGGGAAGTAGCTGACCTTGTAGCATTCTATATTTCAGACCGTTCTAGCTATATAACTGGAGTCACTACAAATATTGCCGGAGGGAAAACTCGCGGTTAAAAAAATGAAGGTGAGGAAGAGAGTTGACCATAGTAAATCGATGGTATAATATTTTAGAAAAAATGGTCTCACAGCCAACTTATTCCTTGGTAGATATGCGCTCAGAGCTGGATATTAGTATGCAAACCTTGCAAAAGAGTATCCAACAATTAAATGATGTTTTGGCTCCGAGTATCCAGATTATCTCACAAGATGATCAGTTAATGTTAGAGGTGTATGACTATACTGAGTTGGAAAGGATTTTATCTGGTAGTTTAAAACGGGAGAGTGACTTCAATTCTTCCAGTAAAAGAATTGCCTATTTACTAAAACGTTTAATTGAGTCAACCTCCCCTCTTCTTATTGACGACTTGGCTGAGGAAGCAGGTGTTAGTAGAAGTACCCTTAATAAGGATTTAAAACAAGTAAAATCTTTGGCAGAGAGTTACTCTATCACTATTTCAGGAAAGCCCAACCGTGGGCTGGAGGTCTTGGGGTCCGAGCTGAATTTGCGCTTGCTCTATATTCACCAAGTGGCCCCTTACTTTGAAGGAAAGACACTCACCGAGGCAACATCTTCTTTTCTGGAGACGCTACTCCAGGAGTATAAAATCCCGAAAGAAACAAAGGAACTCCTTCGAAAGACAATTTCAATTATGGTGGAGCGTATTCATGCATCTAGGGTGTTGAGTTGCCCTATTCCTTACTATAGGAATGATTTAACAGAGACACCTTTGGTTGAAAAATTAATCTATCATATTGAGATGACTTATAAGATTTCCCTCAGTCAGTTTGAGATAGACTTTTTGTGTTTTCCGTTTAATATCCGTTTTATTGACACTTTAAGCAAGCCGTCTTATCAATCTGAACAGCTTGCAAACATTTTTCAAGGGATTGTCAAGAAAGTCAAAGAAACAATGTTGGTTAACTTTGATGATGAAGAATTATTTGAAGAAATCAAGTCTCATCTAGGCTCCTTAATCAATCGACTGATTTTCCATGTGCAAGCTAATGATATATTCCATGGCGAGGTTCAAACTCAATATCCTTTTGCTTTTGAAATGGCGAAAATTGCTGGAGAAGAACTATCTGCAATTTTTGGTTCTGAATTGGAATTATCTGAAATCGGATATCTGGCTTTGTATTTTGAAATGATTTTAAGAAAGCAAAACTCTGTTGTAAATGGTTCTCGCAAGCAGATAGCTGTAGTTTGCACAACAGGAAGAGGAACTGCTGCGATGATTATTCAGCAACTCAGACGAATTCTTGGAAATGATGTAGACATTACTCAGTATTCTGAAGAGGATTTTAATCTGGATTTGAATCAGGACTATTTCGCGATTTTTACGACAGTTCCTCTAAAATATAAAGATTCTAAATCTCCAGTCATTCAAGTTAATCATCTTTTTGATGATCAATGGCTGCAGGAAGAATGGCAGAGGGCCAATGCTTTTCATCAAAAAAATCTAGAAACAGTCAGCTTACGTTTTCTTCGTTTGACTCCCCAAAAAACCTATCAGCAATACTTGCTAAATATGGTTGCAGAGTTAGAGAAACTTCAGATGATTGATGAAGGTTTTAGAAATCGGATAATTGATAGGGATAAAAAACAATCAACCATTTTTGGTGGAGGAATTGCCTTCCCCCATACAATTAACCAGGGTTATGCAAAGACTATTTTAATGTTTGGAAAGCTAGAAGAGCCTTATCAAAAAGGAGATGATTGGATTGAATTTATCTTTCTAGTCGCCATTCCCTCAGAAATTGAAAGCAAAATGGAGAGTGAATTGCTGGAATTGTATGACGACATTTTTCGAATTGCAGGAGAGCCTTCTCTAAAAGAAGCATTGAGGGCTGTAGAAACAGAGACAGAGTTTCTATCATTTTCTAAGAGCAAAGGAGTATTTTAATGAATTCGCTAATAATTTTCGCTGTATTTGTCATGGCAGCTTATATATTTCAAATGTTCCTCGGCTGGCAGCAACTCAAAGACTTCAATAAGACCTATACGATGCTCCGAAAACTGGGGCGCGTAGCGATTGGCAGGAAGTCCGGAAGAATCAAATCCGGTACGATTGTCATGTTCGCGGTTGATGAAAACGGTCGGGTTCTTAAAGCTAGCAAAATGCAAGGAGTCACAATCTTAGCACGTTTTCAAAATATGGACGATTATGTTGGAGAAGACATCCATTATTTTGACAAGTATAATCCTCTTGTGAGAAAAGAAAATAAGTTGATGCAATCAGCCATAGAAGATGCTAGAAAAGTCTATCTTTGGAATGAGGCAGGTATTGAGAAAGAGACAAGTTCATCTGATTCTTTTCTGGGATTCGGCTTTTATGCGAATTACTTACAATTATCTATTAAACAGTTATTTAAAAAAAATAAGAAAGGGAGTTCCTTATGAATCACATTACAAATTTTGCAGAGAGTTTTATGAAACTCTTCCAATTAGGTGGAGAAACCTTTATTAGCTGGATGACAAATATTGTACCGCTTGTCTTAATGCTATTGATTGCAATGAATACCCTTATCGCTTTCTTGGGAGAAGAGAAGGTCAATTCCCTGGCTAAGATTTCTGCCAAAAATCCTGTTAGCCGGTATATGATTTTACCTTTCATTTCTGCCTTTATGCTGGGGAATCCGATGGCAATCAGTATGGGACGTTTCTTACCAGAATATTATAAACCTAGTTTTGTAGCAGCTCAGATGCAGTTCTGCCACACTTCAAATGGTGTATTTCCGCATATCAATCCTGGGGAATTGTTTGTATGGATGGGAATTGCAACAGGAATTCAAACTTTAGGTTTAAGTCAAATGGACTTAGCCATTCGTTACATGCTTGTTGGGCTTGTCATGAACTTTGTAGGCGGTTGGGTGACCGATTTTACAACTGCTTATGTAGCAAAACAGCAAGGTGTTACCTTGAGTAAAACATTTGATTTATAGAAAGAGTGAAATTATGTCATATAAGAGTATAAAAGTTGTTAAAGGAAATGGCGGTTTCGGAGGACCTTTGGTCATTACACCTAGTGAAGCTAAGCATAAATTCATCTATATCACTGGCGGAGGAGAAAAGCCAGATATTGTAGATAAAATTGCTGATTTGACCGGTATGGAAGCTGTTAATGGGTTTAAAACTTCTATCCCAGATGAGGAAATTGCTTTAGCAATCGTGGATTGTGGCGGTACTCTTCGCTGTGGTATTTATCCTAAAAAGGGGATCCCTACAATAAATATTGTCGCTACAGGGAAAAGTGGGCCTCTAGCTCAATATATAACCGAGGAAATCTATGTGTCAGCAGTTGGCCTTAATCAAATTTCTGCTGCTAATGAAGACGAAAAAGCGACAACTGTGGTAACAGAAAAGCCAACTTACGATACTAGTAAAAAAATTACAGAGCAAAAAGCTGAAACAAGTATTGTAGCAAGAATTGGGATGGGCGCTGGGAAGGTCGTTGCGACTTTCAACCAGGCTGCTCGTGAAGCCATCCAAACAATGCTCAACACGATCATTCCTTTCATGGCCTTTGTTTCCTTGCTGATTGGGGTTATTCAAGGTTCAGGTGTTGGAAATTGGCTGGCAAAATTAATGGTTCCCCTAGCTGGGAACATCTGGGGACTCATTTTGATTGGCTTTATCTGTTCCTTGCCATTCCTATCTCCTTTGTTAGGCCCCGGAGCTGTTATCAGTCAGATTATTGGAACCTTAATTGGAGTTGAAATCGGCAAAGGGACTATTCCGCCCCAAATGGCTCTGCCAGCTATATTTGCTATCAACACTCAAAACGGTTGTGATTTCATTCCTGTAGCACTCGGTCTATCTGAAGCCAAGGCTGAAACAGTTGAGGTTGGTGTCCCTTCTGTGCTTTATTCACGCTTTCTCAATGGTGTTCCGCGGGTGCTAGTAGCTTGGATAGCTAGTATTGGCCTTTATCAGTAAACTTTTGATAGATGCACGTAAACATAGCAACTATTATGTTAAACTTATCTATAAGCATAAGTTTATGACAGATTTGAGAAAGGATGAATAGGAATTAGATGAAGAAAATTTTTGAAGCTAAAGTAATTCAAGTGGGGCCTGAAGCTCAGAATATGATTCAAGATGCCAATATGCTCATTTTGTTTGGAGAAGAAGCTCCGGAAGACTTAGCAGAGTATTGTTTTAAAATCGATAACAAAAATCTTCTAGGTGCAATACTAGAAGGTGGAAAGCTGGTGGTAGATAGTCAGGAATATTCGATTACTGCCGTAGGAAATGTAGTAGAAAAAAATTTAACTGGACTGGGCCATATCACGATTTCTTTTGATGGTTCAAAAGAGGGCAGCCTGCCGGGCACTCTCCATGTTGCAGCAGACCAAGCAGTAGTAATTGAAAAGGACTCTACCATTCAGATTTTCGAAACTGCTTGACCATAACAAAATTTAAAATCAAGCAATTTAGAAAAATAAAAGTCTAAAAAATTGATTCAGAGCTTGGACAAAAAGTCCAGGCTTCTGGGTCTAAATTAGAAAAAATAGATGACGCAGTGGTTGATTGGCAAGTCAATCAAACTAGCCAGTCAGTGCAAGGGAATTCCCAGCAGATGGATCCACAAGGGGTGCCTGAACAGAAGGAAAAGACCAAAAAGGTATTTACCCAACTTCAGCTAACTTCTCAACAGACTTGCACTCATTGGGTCAATTTATCCAAGAAGGAACTCGTATCATGTTTGAAACAGTTGTCCGTGTGGATAAACCACGTAAGAACGTGATCATCCCTACATTGGAAGAAGACCTTGATGGACTTGGTTACCTCCAAGGAAAAGACGTTGACTTCGTAAACAAAAAAGCAACTGACGGTGTTCTTCTTGCCCACACAGACGGTGATGTACCAAACATGTACGTAACTCTTCCTGAGCAAGATGCCTTCACTCTTGGTTACACTATCTACTTCTTCGAATTGGCAATTGCCCTTTCAGGTTACTTGAATGCCATCAACCCATTTGACCAACCAGGTGTTGAAGCCTACAAACGTAACATGTTTGCCCTTCTTGGAAAACCAGGATTTGAAGAATTGAGCAAAGAGCTTAACGCACGTCTATAATAGAAGAAAAGAGTGGTATGACCACTCTTTTTACTCTCTTTATTCATAGACATTGGACTCAGGCGAGACTTGTGATATAATATAGAAAGCAAAAAGGCAGACGCCTAGAGACTTTATAGGAGAAACTATGTCAAAAGATATCCGCGTACGCTACGCACCAAGTCCAACAGGACTACTACACATCGGAAATGCCCGTACAGCATTGTTTAACTACCTTTACGCACGCCATCATGGTGGAACTTTTATCATTCGTATCGAAGATACAGACCGAAAACGCCATGTTGAGGATGGTGAACGTTCACAGCTTGAAAACCTTCGCTGGTTGGGCATGGATTGGGATGAAAGCCCAGAAACTCATGAAAACTACCGCCAATCAGAGCGTTTGGAACTCTATCAAAGATACATCGACCAATTGCTAGCTGAAGGAAAAGCCTACAAATCGTACGTTACAGAAGAAGAGTTGGCAGCAGAGCGCGAACGCCAAGAAGAAGCTGGCGAAACACCACGCTACATCAATGAATATCTTGGCATGAGCGAAGAAGAAAAGGCGGCTTACATTGCAGAACGTGAAGCAGCCGGTATCATCCCAACTGTTCGTTTGGCTGTTAATGAATCTGGTATCTACAAATGGCATGATATGGTCAAAGGTGATATCGAGTTTGAAGGTGGCAACATCGGTGGTGACTGGGTGATTCAAAAGAAAGATGGCTACCCAACTTACAACTTTGCTGTTGTTATTGATGACCACGATATGCAGATTTCTCATGTTATTCGCGGTGATGACCATATTGCCAACACCCCAAAACAGCTTATGGTTTATGAGGCTCTTGGTTGGGAAGCGCCAGAGTTCGGTCACATGACTTTGATCATCAACTCTGAAACGGGGAAAAAATTGTCTAAACGGGACACTAACACCCTTCAGTTTATCGAAGACTACCGTAAAAAAGGCTATCTTCCAGAAGCAGTCTTTAACTTTATCGCTCTTCTTGGTTGGAATCCAGGTGGCGAAGATGAAATTTTCTCTCGTGAGGAATTGATTAAACTCTTTGATGAAAATCGTCTCAGCAAGTCACCAGCTGCCTTTGATCAGAAGAAACTAGACTGGATGAGCAACGACTACATCAAGAGAGCTGATCTTGCGACAATCTTTGAAATGGCTAAACCATACTTAGAAGAAGCAGGGCGTTTGACTGACAAGTCTGAAAAAATGGTAGAACTCTACAAACCACAAATGAAGTCAGTGGATGAAATCGTTCCATTGACAGACCTTTTCTTCTCAGACTTCCCAGAGTTGACAGAAGCTGAACGAGAAGTCATGGCTGGTGAAACGGTGCCGACTGTACTTGGAGCCTTTAAAGCCAAACTTGAAGCCATGTCAGATGATGAATTTGTGGTAGAAAATATCTTCCCACAAATTAAAGCGGTTCAAAAAGAAACAGGTATCAAAGGAAAAAATCTCTTCATGCCAATTCGTATCGCTGTTTCAGGTGAAATGCATGGACCAGAACTTCCAGAAACGATTTACCTATTAGGTCGTGAGAAATCTATCCAGCATATCGATAACATGCTGAAACAGATTTCTAAATAAAGAGGACTTCCGATGGATACATGGGAAAAAATGTATGAAGAAGCACGAACCTTATTCAATCCCCATGAAGTTTCTGACTTTGTTTATGCTAACCATGTTGTTGCTGCGATAGAAGCAGAAGATGGTCAAATCTTTACAGGATTTTGTATGGAGGGTACTTGTGGCGTTTTTCATCTCTGTGCAGAACGAGCAGCTCTCTTCAATATGTATCAATTTTCAGGACAAACTAAAATTAAGAAAATCCTCGCCTTTCGAGATAAACCTCCCTACGGCGAAGGATCAGGTATGCCCTGTGGCGCTTGCAGAGAATTTCTCTTAGAATTGAATGCTGAAAATAAAGAAGCAGAGTTCATGATGAACTACGAAACAAGAAAAACAATCAAAGTTGCCGAGTTGATTCCTTACTGGTGGGGAGAGGAACGTGCGACTAATTGGCAAGATAAATAGAGGGAGTCAGTTTAACTGGCTCTTTTCCCTTATCTTTTCAGAATTTCGGTAAAGAGGAAAAAAAGTCCTTGACAAAGGCGGAAAAGTAGGTATAATAGAAAGAGTTGAAAAGCTCAGGTCCGTTGGTCAAGGGGTTAAGACACCGCCTTTTCACGGCGGTAACACGGGTTCGAATCCCGTACGGACTATGGTGTATTGTGGCAAAAAAACTTGAAAAAAGTTTAAAAAATCTGTTGACAGAGGCAGGTAGCTGTGATATACTAATATAGTTGTCGCTTGAGAGAATGAGTGACAAAGACCTTTGAAAACTGAACAAGACGAACCAATGTGCAGGGCACTATAACTGAAGTTATAGTACTGAACAATGAAAAAAACAATAAATCTGTCAGTGACAGAAATGAGTGAGAACTCAAACTTTTAATGAGAGTTTGATCCTGGCTCAGGACGAACGCTGGCGGCGTG